>NZ_JBUYEN020000011.1:0-228595 GCF_055229415.2 Bradyrhizobium sp. Leo114
ACGGCGAACCGGTTCGCACGATCCATAACACGCCCTCGACAAACATCCGGTTGTCGCGGCCTGTCGAACCACGCTGGTCCGGCCGACCGATGATCAAGCCGGAGATACGGTCCCATTGCGTGTCGTTCAGAACGAGCCGATCCAGAACCCCCAAGGCTTCCTCCTAAAAGAAAGCCTTGAATCACGTTCCGTCTGATTTGAGAATCCCAAGAGTCCACACAGCCTAGTGCTTAGGACAGGCTTCGAGCCCGCGGAACAGCAGCGCCAGCAAGGCGTCAGTGCGCTCCTGCAGATCCGGATCGGCCCATTCGTCGGCATGGGCCGGGTGATGAAGGCTTCTCGTCGCCTCGAAAATCGCGCGGGCGGTCGCCTTGAGATCATCGACCTCGAACACGCCCTCCTCGACGCCGTCGGACAGGATATGCGCGATCTGATCGGTCAAGCATTCCTTGTGGCCCTTGACCACAACACAAGCCTCGCGCGCCAGCGTCAGATAGGTGCGGAACATCTCGGGGTCGTCGGCGAACCTGGCCTGCTTGGTTGCGAACAGGGTGCGCAGCCACCGATCGAGCCGGGCCTGCGCTGGGCCGGCACTCGCTGCGATCTCCTGCAGCGGGATCTTGGCCCGATCGAGCCAGCGTTTTGCCACGGCTTCGCGCAGCGAAGCCTTGCTCGGAAAGTGCCGGTAGACACTGCCGTGGCTCACATCGAGCGCACGGGCAACATCCACCACTGTCGCCTTGGCGAGCCCATAGCGACGCAGGACGTCCTCGGTGACCTCCAGGATACGTTCAGGGGTCAAGACGACTGCTTCGTTCATGGCTTTACCCTATCCCCAGCTCTTGGGCTTTTCCACTCCGGCGGTCAGGCGCATTGCAAAACGGCCTGGCCGGTCGTTAAGGCAGTCCTAATTCCAGTTAGCGGGCCAATTTTTCCGCCTGGGCGGCCAAGTGGCGAGCCACCTGCTGATTGAGCCAGCGCTGGATCTGTTCGGTCAAATGCAAAATCTCGATCGTCATCATCGTAGTCTCCGGCAAGTCCGTGGCCGGCTCTTTGACCCGAACCCGGTACTCAACTCTTCCGGATCAGGCATTTCGCGGCCGCAAACCACGGGGCGCCCCATCTGGCGTCCGGAAGTGGATATAGCATCTCTGACTGACAGATTTCAATATCTGTCATTCAATAACTTGTGATAGACCGGCGCCCGGCTCTTGGCGCCTTCGACCTCCCGCCCGCCGCCCACAGCGGAGCGATCCGTCAGGCGCGCCGCCGGAAAGCCCGCCCCGCTTACCTACTCGCTGACCAACGGCCCGAAGGGCTCCCATCGCTCTCCGGTGAAGCGCATCATCCGGAACTCCTTGATCACCCGATAGTCGCTCGCGCTGGTGTTGATGGAGAGCCCAGGCAGCAGCAGGTCGAGCGTCACGTCGCGCAGGCTGGTGGCTTGGCGCATGACGTTTTCGCGCGAAAGATCGTCACCGCACCGCTTCAATACCTCCACCAGCAGTTCGGCCGCGCTGTAGCCATAGGTCGTAAAAATGCTTTTGCGGTCACCGCCCGGAAAATAGGTGTCCATGAATGCGGTCCATCGACTCAGGCCCTCGTCGTTCTGCCAGGTGGGATCGCTCGTCTCCTTGAACGAACTCGCTGAGATTGCCCCCTTGGCATGGTTGATTCCGGCAGGAACCAGTACGGCGTCGATCGACGAGGAGCCGACTCCCAGCAGGTGAACAGGAGTCCAACCCAATTCGGCCATTCTTCTGATGGTTTGCGCAGCGAACTTGGGAGCCGCCATGTTCACCAACAAGTCGACGCCAGCAGCTTTCAGTCGCACGATCTGCGAGTCCACCGTCGCGTCTGAGACATCGTAAGGGGCTTCACCGACGAGGAGTTCACTTGCTCTTGCGCCGAAGGCCTCCTTCAGGCCGCTCAAGTAATGCTTCCCGCTCTCATCATTCTGATAGAGCAAGCCAACTTTCGCTGCAGGATAGTTCTCAAGGATGAACCGCGCATAGACACTGATCTCTGTCCGCAGGTTAGGCGCGAAGCCCATCGTCCAGGGAAAATTGGTCGGATCCTCGAACCGCTTTGCGCGTCCGGCTACGAAAAGCTGCGGGACCTTGCGATCGTTGAGATACTTTTGAACGGCAATATTGGAAGCGTTGCCCAACGTCTGAAACGTGAACAGCACCTCGTCGCCTTCAACCAACCTCCGTACCTGCTCAACTGTCTTCGAAGGCATCGCCGCATCGT
Source organism: Bradyrhizobium sp. Leo114 (assembly GCF_055229415.2). Classification (NCBI taxonomy): domain Bacteria; kingdom Pseudomonadati; phylum Pseudomonadota; class Alphaproteobacteria; order Hyphomicrobiales; family Nitrobacteraceae; genus Bradyrhizobium; species Bradyrhizobium sp. Leo114. Next base: position 2,254 of record NZ_JBUYEN020000011.1, read on the forward strand.
CATAAGAGATCAGCCTGATCTTGCGTCCATTGATGCCGCCCCGATCGTTGATCATACGGAAGTAAGCGTCTTGCACCTTGCCAATGATAGAGGAGGCGGAAACTGGACCGCTGTAGGGCATCGTCTGGCCGATCCTGATCTCAATATCACTCGCTCCCGGATCGTAGGGGCCGCTTCGCGCATGCGGCACGCTTCCACAGAGTAATAGGACTCCAATCAGCGCTGCCCTGAGCGCGGTCATTTTGTTGTCAGTGCGACGGACCATCCGCTCGCTCAGCGCATGCATGGTCGCCCTATTGCTCGTCCTTCGGAGGCATTCGCGGTGGCAGCAGCGGGGTAAATGAGACGGCCTCGCCGGGTCCTGGGGCCGCCATCAGGGCCCCGCCGGTCGAGGGATCGCCCCCCGACGTCTCGATCACGGCGCTCGGGGTAATGTATTCCCTGGCCGCTGCGATCAGGCCGCCCTCGCCGGTCCCGAAATCGGCGGCGCGGCCGCCCTGGGGACGACCGGCGGCAATCTCGGTGATGGCCTTATCGGTCTTCTGCGCCAGCGAGTCGCTGTAGGGGATGCGGTAGGCCCTGGGGATGCCGCTCGGCCGGTTGTCTTCGTCGAGGGTCTCGACCCAGAGATAGATCGAGCCCGGGTCGCCCTCCAGCGAGTGCGGCTCCACAATGCGCGCCTGCAGCAGCTTGAACGAGGCCGGCAGCCTGTCGACGCTGGCCCAGCCCAAGAGCCCGCGGACGCCCATGAAACTCGCAATGTAGAACGCACTGGTCACGACCACAGCGACCGCCTTGGCCGACCAACGCAAGCGTGCATAGACCAGGATGACGAGCAACAGCGCGCTGATCAGAGCGTAGCTGACCGAGAGCGTGAGGATGACTGACTGGAGGTTGTTCACGGGCGAGACATCCTGACGCCTGTCTTCGGATCGAGGTCCGCGCCGTTTGCGCGCACGTTGCGGAACGTCTCCATCAATGATTTCTGCCGCTGCTGCACGTCGACCACCTTGCCTTCCGCATCGACCCAGAAGCGCAGCGCGGTTTTCTCGTCGCCGGTGTGATCGAGCGTCAACTTGTTGTCGAAGATCACTTGGGCGGTCGGATTGAGCTTCTGCACCTTCACGCTGACTGGAACCGGCTGCCCGGTCGTCGCCTGGAAATGCGAAACATTCACGGTGTATTCGCCGGGGATAATGCCGCGCACGGTGACGATCTCTTCTCGGATCGGCGACGGAATCTTCTTGCCGTTGACGATGATGAAATCGTTGGCACCGCCGCGGTCATCGCGGTCGAGCGTGAGGAAGCCGGCTTCGCGGCGGCGATACCAGGCGATGTTGCCTGCGGGATCCTGCACGAACAGATCGAAATCATCGGGATGATTGTCGGGCCAGTCCATCGTGATGATGAATTCGGCCTTGGAGTCGATCTTCCCCTCCTTCGACTCCGGTGAAACCGCAAGCAACCCGAGGAAAAACAGGAAGGCGACGACCTGCAGCGCCTTGAACAGCATCACGCCGAGCGGATCGAACTGTTCTTCCCGTGGATAAAGGCCGAACTCATCCATCATGATGGTGTTCCAAGGCCGGGGTGACGTGCGTCTCGGTCAACATGACGGCATCGGAGAACACCCGCTGGGTGGCGGCATCGAGCATGTAGTATTGAATCCTGACGAGGATCGATCCGATCAGGCCGGCCAGCGTCGTGTACATGGCCACCGCCATGCCATCGCTCATCAGGCCCATCGACGATCGCATCGCGACCTTGTCGGCCGCGTCGAGGGTTGCGATCGGCGCCAGCATGATGATGAAGCCGATGATGGTTCCGAGCAGTCCAAGCTTCATCAGCGTATCGGAAACGAACGCACCGAAGGCGTTGGAGCCGCGCAACCGGTCCGCCAGCGACCTGAGCAGCAGCGTCTGATCGATGCGGCCGCTCGCCTGCGCCGCGGCCTTCTTCACCAGGTTGCGGATGTGATCGCTGACGAGCCCGCCAGGCAGAGCGCCCGCATTCTCGTCGAGCTTCCTCGCAGCGCCGGGAGTGGACAGGATCGCCCGGCAGCGTCTGGCCGCTTCGCCTTCACGCGCAATCGCTCGCGTCCGCCAGAAGCAATGAAAGCAGGTGATGACGTAGAGAACGGCGATCAGGCTTGAAATATAGGTGCGATCCGAGGTCACCATGAGATGGAGCAACCCGTATCGCCACAGCAGCATGGCGGCGAAGATCGAAAGCCCCGTGAAGATCATCCATAACAACAGGACGCTTCGCTCTGAATTGTCCTTGCCGGGCAAGACAGGCTCGGCGCCAACGGTGGCACTCATGCAGCTTTGCTCCCTGAGGGCGGCCAAGAGAGACTGCCCGCAAACGCTCCCCGGCTTTTGTTAATCCGAGGCGACAGGTTGCGTCCAAAGACATATGCCCGCGCTTCGTTGGGAAAATTTCCCGAGCTTCGCCTCACCTGCCATCTTGCAATTGGCGTGAAATCGCGATGCTGTTACGCTCTGGATTGTTGTTTTGACGCGTTTTCTTGACGCGAACCGGTGCCCACTTCGCTGGAAAACGCTTAGAAAGCCGCGGAGTGATCGCATGCGCCTCGTGCTCCAGCTCGTCGCCCGTCTGCTCGTCATCGTCATCTTGTGTCTGGGAGGCGCAACCGTTTGGGCAACGATCGACGCCTACCACAGTGTCGACCGCGCCACGGCTGCATCCGCCGAACGGGTCTCGCAAGCGCTGGAAGCGCTCTACTGGCGCGAATTGCTGTTGCGCGGCAACAGGACACGCGAACACCTTTTGCCGGTACCGGAATGGCGCACCACCCAGACGATGAGCCTGATTTCGCCTGGAGTCTGCGTCCAGTTTGAGCCGAAGGGCGAGTTCGAGAATCCGCTGTGCGGCCAGAGCAAAGGGATCGGCGCATCTCCACCGCATTGGTTCGCAGCTGCCGTAGAGACATTCCTTGGCGACCACGCCGCGGTCGCCCGGCCGATCAGTGCGCGCTCGACCACTGCGGGCACAGTTACGGCCGTCGCCGATCCCGACGCCGCGATATCCCTCGCCTGGCAGCACATCCTCGATAATGTCCACGTCGCGCTGCTGATGGCTGTGGCTATCGCCCTGCTTGCCTCGCTCGCGATTGCGCATGCGCTGGCCCCAGCGCAGTTGATCGTTACCGCACTGCAGCGCATGGCGAATGGCCATTATCGAACGTCGCTTCCGCGCTTCCGATCGATGGAACTTGCCATGATCGGGCAAGCCGTCGGCGAGCTCGGAGATCGCCTCGCGCAGGCCACGGAAGAACGGGCCGTCCTGACCCGCCGGCTGCTTGAGATCCGCAGCGACGAGCGACGGGCGCTGGCGCGCGAACTGCACGATGAATTCGGGCAAAACCTCACAGCGATCCTGGCCTTCGCCAACGCGATCGAAGCGGCCAGCGCGCAGGAGCAGGACCGAGGCGACGTCGCGCAGGATGCGCGGATGATCTCGAAGGCCACGCTGCACATCATGGCATGCCTGCGCGGCACCCTGAACCGCCTGCGCCACCCGCCCGCCGAGGAACTCGGGCTGGAGGCGAGCCTCATCAACCTGGTTGATAGTTGGCGATCGCAGAACGCGACGCAGCCGATGATCCAGCTCGACCTCAAAGGCGATTTCGCCGACGTGCGAGGCGCCGTCGCCGCGACCGCCTATCGTGTGGCTCAGGAATGCCTGACCAACTCGTTGCGCCACAGTGCGGCGCGCGAGATCGTGCTCCGGATCGAGCGGCGGACGGGGCTGGAAAATGCGCTGCTGGTCCGTGTCGAGGACGACGGCGGCGGCGATGCCGCCAAGGTGGCGCAGTCCGCCGGCTTCGGCCTGACCGGAATACGCGAGCGCGTAACTGCTCTCGGCGGCTCGCTGTCGATCGCGCACGCAAGGCGCGGTCTGAGCGTTGCCGCCACCATCCCGCTTGCTGCCTGATGCCGGCGTCGCAGACCAGTGGCATTTCGATCCTGCTTGTCGACGACCATCCCGTGGTCCGGCAAGGCTACCGACGCGTTCTGGAGCACCAAGGCGACTTCAGGGTGGTCGCCGAAGCCGACAACGCAGCCGACGCTTACCGCGCATACAAGAGCCACGCCCCTGATGTCGTGGTCATGGACATCTCGATGCCGGGTGCCAGCGGGCTTGAAGCTATCAGGAACATCCGCCAGCGCAGCGCTGGTGCGCGCGTTCTCGTCTTCAGCATGCACAGCGAGGCGGCGCTGGTGAAAGCCGCCTTCGGCGCCGGGGCAAGCGGCTATGTCACCAAGAGCAATGAACCGACCGTGCTGATCGCGGCGATCCGTTCGGTGGCGCGTGGCGAACATGCAATGAGCGACGACGTCGCCCATGTCCTGGCGATGGAAAGCCTGACCCCGTCAGGATCGGTCCTTGACCAATTGGGGGAACGGGAGATCGAGATCCTGCGGCAATTGGCTGCCGGCTCGACCACAGAGCAGATCGCAGTAAACCTCAATCTCAGTATGAAGACGGTTCAGAACTATCACTACCTGATCAAGACCAAGACCGGCATGCGGACCGACGCGCAGCTCGTCCGCCTCGCCGTCGAGTGTGGGTTGACTAGCCTGTAGCCGCGCCCGGCAGTCGCGCCACCGCCTTGGGACGCAGCCCCATTTTCTATCTGCAGCAAGCCCGTATGGGTGGCCTCTCCGAGCCCGCTCTGCTAAAGCACGGCGTAAAAACAAACCGGCTGGGAGTCGCTTAGCGATCCCGCCCTACACTTTCCCGGAGTTTTCGATGATCCCCCGCTACACTCGCCCGGAGATGGCCGCGATCTGGGAGCCGCAGACCCGCTTCAAGATCTGGTTTGAGATCGAGGCGCATGCGGCTGATGCGCTGGCGGAACTCGGCGTCATTCCCAAGGAGGCGGCGAAGACGATCTGGGCCAAGGGCAAGCACGCGACCTTCGACGTCGCACGGATCGACGAGATCGAGCGGGAGACCAAGCACGACGTCATCGCCTTCCTGACCCATCTGGCTGAAATCGTCGGCCCCGAGGCACGCTTCGTGCATCAGGGCATGACCTCCTCCGACGTGCTCGACACCTGCCTCAACGTGCAGCTCACCCGCGCCGCGGACCTCCTGCTCGCCGACATCGACAAGGTCCTGGCCGCGCTGAAGAAGCGCGCCTTCGAGCACAAGATGACACCAACCATCGGCCGCTCTCACGGCATTCACGCCGAGCCGGTGACCTTCGGCCTCAAGCTCGCCTATGCCTATGCGGAATTCTCCCGGGCCCGGGCGCGGCTCGTCGCTGCCCGCAAGGAAGTCGCGACCTGCGCGATCTCCGGCGCGGTCGGCACCTTTGCGCAGATCGACCCACGCGTCGAAGAACATGTCGCCAAAGCCATGGGGCTCGCGCCGGAGCCGATTTCGACCCAGGTGATCCCGCGCGACCGCCACGCGATGTATTTCGCGACGCTGGCCGTGATCGCCGCCTCGATCGAGCGCCTCGCAGTCGAAATCCGTCACCTGCAGCGCACCGAGGTGCTGGAAGCCGAAGAGTTCTTCTCCGAAGGGCAAAAGGGTTCGTCGGCGATGCCGCACAAGCGCAACCCGGTGCTGTCGGAGAACCTCTCCGGCCTGTCGCGGATGGTGCGCGCCTATGCCGTGCCCGCACTCGAGAACGTCGTGCTCTGGCACGAGCGCGACATCTCGCATTCCTCCGCTGAGCGCATGATGGGCCCGGACGCCACCGTGACGCTCGACTTCGCGCTGGTGCGCCTCGCCGGCCTGGTCGAGAAGCTCCTGGTCTATCCACAGAACATGCAGAAGAACCTCGATCGCCTCGGTGGTCTCGTGCATTCGCAGCGGGTTCTGATCGCGCTGACGCAAAAGGGCGCGAGCCGCGAGGACGCCTACAAGTTCGTGCAGCGCAACGCCATGCCGGTCTGGCGCGGCGAAGGCGATTTCCTGACGCTGCTGAAGAAAGATCCGGACGTGAGGAAGTATCTAAGCGACGCTGAGATCGAGGAGCAGTTCGACCTCGGCTATCACCTCAAGCACGTCGACACGATCTTCAAGCGCGTATTCGGGGAAGTCTAACCCCGGGCACAGCCCTTAACCCGGCGCGCCGTCGACCATGCGGGCGGCGACGCGGTCGCGGCGCATGAAGTGATGCCAGGCTACGGCCACGATGTGAATTCCGATCAGCGCCAGCAGCACATAGGCGAGATAGATGTGCCTGTTCTCGTAGGCCTGCGCCGCGGCGCGATCAGGCGAGGTGATCTGGGGCACGTGAAACAGCCCGAACCAGTCCGAATAGTTGGGCGTCCGGGCTCCCGAGTGCGCCCAGCCCAGCACCGCCACCAGGATGGTGACGGCATAGAGCGCCAAATGGCTGACCCGGGCGGCAATCCGGTGCCAGCGCGAGGTATCCTCCGGCAAGGCCGGCGTCGGGTTGACGCCGCGCCAGACCAGCCGGAGCAGGGTCAGGAGCAGCACGACATAGCCGATATCGGCATGGATCGAGCGATAGAAGAAGCGGTCCGGGCGCGCGGGGATGTGGTTCATCCACCAGCCGAAGGCGATCATGCCAATGATGGCCGCCGCCAGCACCCAGTGGAATCCGCGCGCAACGCTGCCCCAGCTCGATCTCGTGTTTCGGATCATGCGCCCGGTCCCATCGGCTTCGAGTTCGTTGCCGCCGGGCCCTTGCCGCGCTGCAGCGCGTCCTGATAACCCTCCGGTCAGATCAAGGCGATTTGAATCGTTCCAAAAACTCCACCCTGCACCGCGACCGATCCGCAAGGGCCGGCAGTGCCCTCAAATCAACTGAATCGTAACGCTGAAATGGGACAAGGTTGAACCGTGGCGGCACCCCCAACCATCCTGGTATTCGATTCCGGCCTTGGCGGGCTGACGGTGTTGCGCGAGATCGTGCGCGCCCGGCCCGACGCGCGTTACGTCTATGTCGCCGACGACGCCTTCTTCCCCTACGGCCACCATGGCGAGGAAGACATCATCGCGCGCGTGGTGCCGCTGCTCGGCGAATTGATCCGGCGGCACACACCCGATCTGGTCGTGATCGCCTGCAATACCGCCTCGACGCTCGTCATGTCACACCTGCGGGACGCCTACGACCTGCCGTTCGTCGGAACCGTTCCAGCGATCAAGCCGGCCTGCGCCAGCTCGAAGACCAAGCGCGTGTCCGTGCTGGGCACCAAGGGCACCGTCAAGCGCGAATATACGAAAAAGCTGATCCACGATTTCGGGCAGGGCTGCGAGGTGACGCTGGTCGGCTCGGGCGAGCTCGCTTCGCTGGCGGAAGCGGCGCTGAGCGGTGAGGAAGTCAGCGACACCGATATCGCCGCTGAACTGGCGCCCTGCTTTGTCGACGGCGCTACCCGCACCGACACCGTGGTGCTCGCCTGCACGCATTATCCCTTGCTGCTGGATCGTCTGGTGAAGCTCGCACCATGGCCGGTCGCCTGGATCGACCCGGCGCCCGCCATCGCGCGACGGGTTTCCGATTTGCTCGGACCGCCCGGCGACAGCAGGGACGACGCCGGCGCCGAAATGCTGTTCACGTCCAACCGCCCGCACACGCTGAGCCGGGCGTTGATGCCGTTTTTCGGCGGCCGGGTCCCGGGCTGAGGCCGCATACCCGTTTGGCTAGCCAAAGCGCCGGCCGCTCATTTGGCCGATCGCCGCGAAAACGGCTTCGAGCTGCTGAGCGGTCGGCGAGCCGCCCTGCGTATAGGCCGAGATTAGCACCGGTCCACCTTTCCTCGGCCAAACCACCGCGATGTCGCCGGCAGCATCCTTGCCGTTGTTGCCCGTCTTGTCGCCGATCTTCCAGTCCTTCGGCAAACCACCGCGAAGGCGGTTGTTTCCGGTCTTGCAGTTCAGCATCCAGCCCGTGAGGCGTTCGCGCGACGCCGGAGATAGCACCTCGCCAAGCACGAAATGGCGCAGATTGCCGGCCATGGCTGCAGGCGTGGTCGTGTCATGCGGATCGCCGGGCGGAGAGCGATTGAGCTCGAGTTCATAGTGATCGAGGCGCGAGACGGTATCGCCCGTATCGCGCCAAAAAGCAGTGAGCGCGGCGGGACCGCCAATCCGCGCCAGCAGCAGATTGGCGCAGGTGTTGTCGCTGAGCTCGACCACAGCCTTGCACATATCGGCGACCGACATCGCTCCGCTCGCCAGGTTCTGCCTTGCCGCCGGTGCATGGTGGAGAAGATCGGCGGCACGGTATCGCACCACGTTCTCAAGCTGGTCTTCGCCGCGATCGATGCGGGCCAGCACGCACGCGGCAAGCGAGGCCTTGAACGTGCTGCACATGACGAAGCGCTCGCCGCTTCGCCAAGTGACCTTGGCACCTGTGGCGACATCCTCGGCATAGAGGCCGATTCGCCCACCGGTCTCGCGCTCATAGGCTTCAAACAGGGACGGCTGCTCCTGCGCTCGCACGGGCGAGATCGCCAGACACGACAGAGTGGCCAGCAGCGAGCGTCTGGTGAAAATCATTGGGCGTCCTTCGAATTTAAGCTTCTTCGGGTGGGCATCCGTCGCCGCGTCCGCCAACGAGACATAGCGCCAAGATGAGGGGTCGAGCACTCGATGCGTGCAGATTTTGTCTTTATGATATCGGCGATCGACCAGCGCGCCCTCAACACAGACTGTGGAGACCCGCCTTGTCCTCACCTACGCCAACTCCCCTCAACCGGCTGCGACAGCAATGGCGAGAGCGGCGCCCGACCTTCGGCGCGATCGCCACCATCCCGAGCATCCAGACCGTGCAGATCATGGCGCAGTCGCTCGACTGGATCATCGTCGACCTCGAGCACGGTCCGATCGACCTTGGCACCGCGCATGCGATGATCGTGGCAACCTCCGGCACAGCATGCGTGCCGATGGCGCGCATTGCCGCGAACGAGCCATGGCTGGCCAAAGCGCCGATGGACATCGGCGCGCTCGGCATCAATTTCCCGATGATCTGCAGCCGCGCCGAGGCCGAGAAGGCGGCGCGCAGCGTGCGTTATCCGCCGAAGGGCGACCGGCTCTGGGGACCGTTCCACGCGCCGTTCCGCTGGGGCGTCTCGATGGCGGACTACATGGCCACTGTCGATGACGACATGATCTGCATGATCACGATCGAGCATGTCGAGGCGGTCGAACGGATCGACGAGATCATGGCCACTCCCGGGATCGACATCGCCGTGATCGGTCCCGGTGACCTCGCCACCTCCATCAACAAGCGTGGCCTCGTGGATGATCCCGAAGTGGTGGCGCTGATGCAGCGCGCCGAGGAAGGCATCCTGAAGAGCGGCGTGCCGATCGGCGGGGTGGCGCGGTCCGCCGAGCAGGCCAACGCGATGATCGAGCGCGGCTATGTCGCCCTCGCGCTCGGCTTCGACTGGTCCCTGCTCCAGCGCGGCATTGCCGCCAGCTTTGCGGGAATCAGGCGCTAGGGTTGCTCCTCCCGCCACGATCCGGCTGCCAAGCTCGCCGTGATCGCTGGCGGTGCGGCGGGACGCCACACCAACCCCGCGCCGAAACGGCCGTTGGTTCATGCTCGGTTCAGGGCTGGCGAGCGCATAGTCCGGCTCGCCAGCCTTTTATTGAATCTGGAATCTCCGGCGGAGTGATGCGCGGAACGGCCCGAAAAATCTCTATCCCGCGCTGTTTCATTGCCGACCTGATGCGGGCATCGCTCGACATCCCCTTCGTGTCGCTCACGCGCCTCCTCAACATCCGGGACCTGGTGGAAGCTCGCGCGGAGGCGGCCTGTCCGCCCGGCTGGGCGGCGATCTTCGTGAAGGCCTTTGCCCTGGTTGCGAAGGACGAGCCGGCCTTGCGGACGCTCTACGTCAAATGGCCGTGGCCCGGCTTCTACGAGCTGCCACGCAGCGCCGCCACTGTCGCGATCGCCCGCGTCGTGGACGGCGAGGACTGCGTACTGCCGCAAAAGATCGGCACCCCCGAAATCAAGCCGCTCGCCGAGATCGACGCCCTGATCCACCACGCCAAGGAGGCGCCGGTCGAGGACGTGGCGGCGTTCAGGAAGGCGCTGAGGGCGACCGGGCTGCCGTTGCCGCTGCGCCGCCTGCTCTGGTGGATCGGGCTGAATTCCGGACGCCAGCGCGCCAATTACTTCGGCAGTTTTTCCGTGACGTCGGTGGCGGCCATCGGACCCGGGGAACTGCACGCCGTCACACCGGGGCCGTTCATCCTCAGCTATGGGGTGGAGGAGGACGGGACGATCAGCGTGGTGCTGCGCTGGGACCATCGGATTACTGACGCCGCCCTGGTCGCCCGGACGCTGTGCCGGCTGGAACAGGTACTGAACACCGAAATAGCAGCGGAACTGCGGGTGAATCGGCAGCAAACCGAGCGAGCGGTCCCGGCAATCGCGACGTGACAGCACTAAAAAGCCACCTCTTTCGTTGACAGGACGGCCATCTTTCCCCTAAAAGCCCCCTGCTCGCGGGCCGGTTTCGGCCCGCGAAGCGTTTCGCGACCCGTGGTTCGTCCTCGAGCTTTCGAGGCGGACCTGTCGGCACCGGCCACATGGCAGGCTGCACAGGAGGGCGCGTCTCCTCAAACCCAACTTTGACCTGAAGAGGACCGCGATGACAAAGCGCAGTGAGGCGAAATACAAGATCGATCGCCGCATGGGCCAAAATATCTGGGGCCGCCCGAAGAGCCCTGTGAACCGCCGCGAATACGGCCCGGGCCAGCATGGCCAGCGCCGCAAGGGCAAGCTCTCCGACTTCGGCGTGCAGCTCCGCGCCAAGCAGAAGCTTAAAGGTTATTACGCCAATATTTCCGAGCGCCAGTTCCATGGCATCTACGTCGAAGCCGGCCGCCTGAAGGGCGACACCGGTGAGAACCTGATCGGCCTGCTCGAGCGCCGTCTCGACACCGTCGTGTACCGCGCCAAGTTCGTGCCCACGATGTTCGCCGCCCGCCAATTCATCAACCACGGCCACGTCAAGGTGAACGGCCGCCGCGTCAACATCGGCAGCTACCGGCTCAAGCTCGGCGACGTGATCGAGGTCAAGGAAGCCTCCAAGCAGCTCGTGACCGTGCTGGAAGCCTCGCAGCTTCCCGAGCGCGACGTGCCCGACTTCATCGAGGTCGATCACGGCAAGATGACCGCGAAGTTCATCCGCATTCCCGGCCTGTCCGACGTGCCGTTCCCGGTGCAGATGGAGCCACATCTGATCGTCGAATTCTATTCGCGCTGATCGGACACAGATTTACAGATATCAAAGGCCCCGGTTCGCCGGGGCCTTTTTGTTTGGGCGCCAAATTGGTGTTATAGTTCCAGCTATGACCCGGTTACTCGAAGAAGCGTTTAGTACCGTTGCCAACTTGCCTGATGCAGAGCAGGACGAACTCGCGCGCGTCATGCTGCAGCTCGCGGGCGTCGATCAGCCTCCTCTTCAGTTGACACCCGAGGAAGAAGCCGATCTCGCGGAAGCTGATGCCGAGATCGCACGCGGCGATCTCGCCTCCGCCGAAGAAGTACGGGCCATGTGGGCGAAGCACGGGCTGTGAATATCCGCTACACGCGTCGTGCGCTTGCGCAGATCGATCAAGTCCTCACATACGTTGAAGCACGATCACTTCAAGGCGCGGTTCATGTTCGACCGGATCGCGGCGCTCGTGGCATTGTTGCGAGAGCATCCCTACGCAGGCCGTGCAACAAGCCGTCCTAACGTCCGTCGCCTTCCGGTGAACCCACATCCTTATCTGATTGATTATCGGGTGACCGCGACCGAAATTATCATTATGCGGTTTCGGCACGCCGCCCGGCGACCGATCGGCTGAATGATTCGCACTGCATTTTGCTGGCACGACGACGTCAAGGAGCAATGAGGAAAGCCATGTCCTACACCCCTGCCCCGCGCGATCCCAAGGCTCCGCCCGTTCGCATCAATCTTTTATCCGACACCCAAACACGTCCCACGCCGGCGATGCGCGAGGCGATGGCGCGGGCTGAGGTCGGCGATGAGCAGATCGGCGACGATCCGAGCGTGAATCTGCTCTGCGAGCGCGTTGCCGACCTGCTCGGCAAGGAGGCTGCGGTGTTCATGCCCTCGGGCACGATGTGCAACGTCGCCGCAACGCTCGCTTACTGCCGGCCCGGCGATGAAATCCTGGCGCATGCTACCGCCCATATCATCGCCCGTGAAGGCGGCGCGCATGCCGCGCTCGGCGGCTTCCAGATCACGCCGCTCTCCGGCGACGACGGACAGTTCGCGCCGGAGACGTTCCGCGCGGCGCTGCATCCGCGTTCGCGCTACCAGCCGCCGCAGGTGCTGGTCAGCGTCGAGCAGACCGCCAATATCGGCGGCGGCACGATCTGGAAGAAGGCCGATCTCGACAAGATCGTCGGTATCGCGAAGGCCCACGGGATGGCCACCCACATGGACGGCGCACGGCTGCTCAATGCTACGATCGCCACCGGCATTTCCGCGCGCGACATGGCCGCGGGCTGGGATTCCGCCTGGATCGATTTCTCGAAAGGGCTTGGCGCGCCGATCGGCGGCGTCATCGCAGGCAGCCGCGATTTCATCGACGAAGTCTGGCGATGGAAGCAGCGCCTTGGCGGCTCCATGCGCCAGGCCGGCATCTGCGCCGCCGCCTGCATCTACGCGCTCGACCATCACGTCGAACGCCTCGCCGACGATCACGCCAATGCCAGGGCGCTGGCGCGCGGGCTGTCGCAGATCGCGGGCATTGAGGTGCAACAGCCGGAAACCAATCTCGTCTTCTTCAAGCCCGATGGTGCGGGCGTCTCCGGCGACAACATGGTCGCCGAACTAGGCAGACGCGGCGTCCTGCTCGCGATGATGGACGGTCGCATCAGGGCCTGCACACATCTCGACGTGACGGCCGGCATGATCGAAGAAACGGTCAGCTTGGTGCGGGAAATCGTGCGCGGAGCGTAGACAGATGATCCCGCGTCATTGCGAGGAGCGCAAGCGACGAAGCAATCCATGCCTCCGCGTGCAGAAAAATGGATTGCTTCGCTTCGCTCGCAATGACGGCGTTCTTCTTCACCGCCCCATTGCCCGATAGATCAGCGCCTTCAACTGCAACTGAATCCGCCCCCACTGCGAGGGCGTCTGCACCATAAAAACAGCGAACATGTCGCCTTCGGGGACCGCGAGCGCCGCCACGAGAACGAGGCGGCGCGAAAAAGCTTCAGTTCTCCATCGCTTCATAGACGAGCTGCTTCAGCGTCCGCTGGATACGTTGCCGCTCGGTCGGCGTCTGCTCCAGGAGCACGAACAACATATCCTGCTTGCGGTCGATCACGAAGTAGCAACCGCTGGCGCCGTCCCATTTCAGTTCGCCCAGCGAGCCCGGTGGTGGCGGCTTTGCGTTGCCAGGATCGGTCCGAACCGCGAGGCCGAGCCCGAAGCCAAAGCCATCGCCGGGAAAATAGAAGTAATCCCGCCCCACTCCCGAGCCGGGACCGACCTGATCGGTCGTCAGCAGCTTGAAGGCCTCGGGGGTCAGATAGGTCCGGCCATCGTATGTGCCACCGTTGAGCAGCATCTGCGCAAAGCGCGAGAAATCCGCCATGGTCGAGACCATGCCGCCGCTGGCAAACTCCATTTTCTTGACAACGGTCGGATCGTTGATGCGGCCGACCCGGAAATCGCTGTCGTTCGGCATCGGGAGCGCCAGCAGCTTCTGCTTCTCCGGATCGGTGACGAGGAAGCGGGTGTCGTTCATGCCGAGCGGATCGAGCAGCTTCTCGCGCTCGATCGCGAGCAGCGGCTTGCCGGACACGATCTCCATGATGCGCGCCAGCACATCGGTGGAGTGGCCGTATTGCCAGAGCGCGCCCGGCTGATTGTGCAGCGGCAGCTTGGCGATCCGCTCGGCGAATTCGGCAAGATCGAAATCGCCGGCATAGAGATTGGAGGATGCATAGGCCTTGCGCACCAGGCTATCGCCATAGAAGCCATAAGTGATGCCGGAGGTGTGGCGCATCAGGTCGAGCACGGTCATCGGCCGGTCCGGCGGCACCAGTTCGAGCGTCTTGCTGCCGTCCTCGTTCTTCTTCTCGACGCCGACTTTCACATTGGCGAAGGACGGGATGTATTTCGCAACCGGATCATCCAGCTTGAACTTGCCCTCTTGAAGGAGCTGCACCGAGACGACGGCGGTGATCGCCTTCGTCATCGAAAACAGGCGGAAGATCGTCTTGTCGGTGATCGGCGCCTTGCTCGCCACGTCCTGCACGCCGAAGGATTGGTGATAGACCGGCTTGCCATGCTGCTGGATCAGGACGATCGCGCCCGGGATTTTTCCGGTCGCCACCTCGTTGTCGAAGAACGCCCCGATCTTCGCAAGCTTGTCCTGGTTGAAATGCGCGCCTGCAGGAATATCGAAGGTTCCTTCCGCAGCAGCGGCAGGCCATGCAACAAGCATCAGCGCGCCGGTCGCCAGCAGGCGCAGCGATTTAAACGAATTCATTTGGACCCCTCCCGAATTCGCAGGGAGTGTAGCGGCGGCGCATCAACCAGCACAAGGGCCGTCAAGACCGGCCAGAGCCTGCTCATGCAGCCGGGCGCTGGCTTCGGAGAAGCAGCAGAAGATCACCCGGTTGACCGCCGGCGCATAGCTAAGTCCCTCCGCGACCGCCCCAACCGAAATCCCGGCGGCGCGGTCGGCGGGGAAGCGATAGACACCAGTCGAAATGGCCGGAAACGCCAATGTGGCAAGCCCGTTCGCCTGACAGAGCTCGAGCGCGCGGCGATAGCAGGAGGCGAGCAATCCATCCTCGCCTTGGCCGCCGCCGTGCCAGACCGGGCCAACGGCGTGGATCACATGCCGGGCGGGAAGCCGATAACCATGTGTGATCTTGGCGTCGCCGGTCGCACAGCCGCGCAAGGAGCGGCACTCGGCGAGCAATTCGGGTCCGGCGGCGCGATGGATCGCGCCATCGACACCGCCTCCACCCAGGAGGGACGAATTGGCCGCGTTGACGATGGCGTCAACGCGTAACGTTGTGATGTCGGCAACGATGACTTCGAGGCACGCGTTGCCGAATTGGCGCGCCATCAGGCTCAGGCGGCGGCGCCGACCGGAACGCCCTTGTCGGCGAAAAGCTGCTGCAGCTCGCCGGCCTGGAACATCTCGCGGATGATGTCGCAGCCGCCGACGAACTCGCCCTTCACGTAGAGCTGGGGAATGGTCGGCCAGTTCGAATAGACCTTGATGCCGTCGCGCAGCTCGGCGGACTCCAGCACGTTCAAGCCCTTATAGCCCACGCCGATGTGGTCGAGGATCTGCACCACCTGGCCGGAGAAACCGCACTGCGGAAATTGCGGCGTGCCCTTCATGAACAGCACGACGTCGTTCGACTTCACTTCGTTGTCGATGAATTGTTCGATGCTCATTTTCGTTTCCCTTTGGGGCTCCGCCCCTTGCGGCATTGCTGGTGGGCCGGCTCGACCCGCTTACCCCGCGACTAGCTATATATGTAGCCCAAACCGTTGTGCATCCAAAGCAAAATGGCGGTGGGCTGGCATGCATGAGGCCCTTTTCGGGCGGCGGCCGGGCTCCGGATCCATAGTCTGATGACACTAATATCATGGCCCCGGGAGGCTTTTTTCCCGAACGGGAGCCCCTATCTAGGACGGACTGTCCGTAGGGAACCAGTTTGGCAGAGCAACGTTCTCTCCAGCATTCGGAGACACCCGTGACGAAACCAGCATCCGCTGCCGCCACCCTTGCCACCCCTTCCCCATCACGCGCTTCTGATTCCGGTCCCCTGTCCCGGGGTCTGGTGGAGGCGTTTCTCGCGGTGCGGGATGAAACCGAACGCCGGGCCGCTCCCCTGTCCGCGGAGGACCAACTGATCCAGTCCATGCCGGACGCGAGCCCGGCAAAGTGGCACCGCGCCCATACCACCTGGTTCTTCGAGCAGTTTCTGCTCGGCGAGCACCAGCACGGCTACAAGCCTTTCCATCCCGATTATGCCTATCTCTTCAATTCCTATTATGTCAGCGCCGGCCCTCGCCATGCCCGCGCCCAGCGCGGTCATCTGACCCGGCCAAGTGCCGATGAAGTCACCGCCTATCGCCGCTATGTCGACGATGCTGTGGTGAAATTCTTCAAGGCTGCGGGTGAGGAGAAGCTGGCCAAGCTGGTCCCGTTGGTCGAGGTCGGACTCAATCACGAACAGCAGCATCAGGAACTGATGTGGACCGACATCCTGCATGCCTTCGCGCAGAACCCGATCCCACCGGCATACGATCCGGCCTGGCGCTTCCCGGCCTCTAACCGCAGCGGCGAGGAATGGGTGACGCTGAACGAGGGCATCCACACCATCGGGCATGCGGGCGACAGCTTTCATTTCGACAATGAAAAGCCGGCGCATCGCGCCCTGGTCGGCCCGGTCAAATTGGCGCGGAATCTCGTGACCAACGCGGAGTGGCTCGCCTTCATCAAGGACGGCGGCTATTCGACAGCGACGCTGTGGCTGATGGACGGTTTTGCGACCGTCGAAAAGGAAGGCTGGGACGCGCCCGGCCACTGGCGCAACGTCGACGGCCAATGGCAGATCATGACCTTGGGCGGACTGCAGCCGATCGATCCGGCAGCTCCGGTCTCCCACGTCAGTTATTACGAGGCCGACGCTTTCGCCCGCTGGGCCGGCAAGCACCTGCCGACCGAGATGGAATGGGAGGTCGCCGCGCGCGCCGGGCAGCTCAACGACGCCTTCGGCATCGTCTGGCAGTGGACCCGCTCCTCCTATTCACCCTATCCCGGCTATCGGGCGATCGAGGGCGCGCTCGGCGAGTACAACGGCAAGTTCATGGTCAATCAATTGGTGCTGCGCGGCTCCTCGCTTGCAACTCCGAACGGTCACAGCCGTATCACCTACCGCAACTTCTTCTATCCGCACCACCGCTGGCAATTCACGGGACTACGTCTCGCCCATTACGCCTGATCGGTCCTCGAGCATGATCCGGAAAAGCACATACCGGTTTTCCGAAAAAATCATGCGCAAGAACAACCAAAAATCATAGCGCGCGGGAAGGCGCGTTCAGGAGAGTATCATGAATGTGCATGCCCGCGCTTTAGCCAAGGCCTATGCCTTTGACGAACAGACCGCAGCCTTTGCCGAAGATGTCATCGGACATCTCGCACAACATCCCAAGCACCTGTCGCCGAAATATTTCTATGACGCGACAGGCTCGGAGCTGTTCGAGCAGATCACGGTGCTGCCGGAATACTACCCGACCCGCACCGAGCTCGGCATCTTGCGCGATCGCGGGGCCGAGATCGCCGCGATCATCCCTGCGGGCGCCGCGCTGGTCGAGTTCGGCGCGGGTGCGACCACCAAGGTGCGCCTGTTGCTCGAGCACTGCGAATTCGGCGCCTACGTGCCCGTCGACATATCAGGCGATTTCCTGAATGCGCAGGCGGAAGGCCTCCGCAAGGACTTTCCCGGCCTGCGCGTTTATCCGGTCGCGGCCGACTTCACCGCCCCGTTCACGCTGCCGGCCGAGATCGCCGAGATGCCGAAAGTCGGCTTCTTCCCGGGATCGACGATCGGCAATTTCGAGCCGCACGAAGCCACCGATCTCCTGCGCACCGCGCGTGAAATCTTAGGTGCGGGCGCGCAGATGATCATCGGCGTCGACCTCGAGAAAGACGAGCGCGTGCTGTACAACGCCTATAATGATTCAGCCGGCGTCACGGCGCGCTTCAATCTGAATGTGCTGGTGCGGATCAACCGCGAGCTCGGCGGCAATTTCGATCTCTCCGCCTTCTCCCATCGCTCGATCTACAACCGCGACCGCCACCGGATCGAGATGCACCTGATCAGCCGCAAGGCGCAGAGCGTACGGGTCCTCGGCAACACCTTTTCGTTCCGTCCCGGCGAGAGCATTCACACCGAGAACAGCTACAAATATTCGCTGGAGCGGTTCACGGAGCTGGCCCGAAGCTCGGGCTGGACGGTGCGGCAGTCCTGGACCGACGCGGCAAAGATGTTCTCGGTTCACGCGCTGGTCGCTTCGGAATGAGATTCCGAAGCCGAGCGCAGCGACACCGATTCCCACACAGCGACCACGATCATGATCGCGGTCGTGAGGAGCGAGAGCCATAGCGGCGACAGCTCGCTTCCGAACCAGCCCACCGCGAGCAGAGCGAGGATGCCGACGATGTGGGAGAGCTGCAGAAAGCCCCGGATCGAGAGCTTGAACAGGATCGTCCCGACCAGGAACAGAAGCGGGCCGCCGATCGTGCTCAAGATCGTCTTGAGATCGGAATGACCGCCGGGATGCTTCAGCACCAACTCGTCCGACACCGCCGTCAGGATGATGCCGGCGACGATCGGCATGTGCAGATAAGTGTAGGCGAGGCGCGCCAATTTTCCTGATTCGGCCGATGTCGAGATCAGTTCGGAGCCGGCCTCGGCGCCCTTGTGGAAATAGATCCACCACATCGCGATGCTGGCGACCAGGGAGGACACGAAGGCCAGCACGATCTCGGTGGTCCAGCTCAGTTCGGCAAAGGTCGCTCCGTTGACGACAACAGCCTCGCCGAGCGCGATGATGATGAAAAGGGCGCAGCGCTCGGCCATATGGCCGCCTTCGACCGCCCAAGCCTCGAGCGATGACGGCCCCAACCCCGGGATCCAGAACCGCGCTGCCGGCGAGACATATTCGATCACGACCGCGATGATCCACAGCCATAGCCGGGACTCACCCTCGGCAAGGCCGCCGAGGATCCAGAACACGGCGGACGTGGAGAGCCAAGCCAGGATGCGGATGGCATTGTGGCGCACCGCCGTCCAGTGGTGCGGCGTGGAGACGAACCAGAAGGCGGTACGCCCGACCTGCATCACCACATAGGCGATGGCGAACCACAGGCCGCGGCCTTCAAAGGCCGTCGGAACCGTGGTCGACAGCACGAGGCCGCCGAGCATCATCAGGAACAAGAGGATGCGGACCGGCGTCAGTTCCGGATTGAGCCAGTTGGTTACCCAGGCCGTGAAGACCCAGACCCACCAGACCGAGAGGAACAGCAGCGTGACCTGGACCGCGCCGATCGGCGTGAAATGATGCAGCAGCGTGTGCGAGATCTGCGTGACCGCGAACACGAACACCAGATCGAAGAACAGTTCGACATAGGTGACGCGGCTGTGCTGATGTGGCACGACGACGCGAAACATCGCGCCGCGTCGGTTCTCCGCAGCCATCGGTGCCCCCTACAGCATGCTCAAACAAAGAGATGGGGTCATGATCCGATTCCGTCCCATCGGATCATGATCTAACGAGATGATCAGGCCTCGGGCCCGCCAGGCACCCCGGTCTGCAGCGCCAATGCGTGCAGTATGCCGCCCATCTGTCCCTTGAGCGACTGGTAGACGATCTGGTGCTGCTGGACACGGGACTTGCCGCGGAAGGATTCCGAGATCACCGTTGCCGCGTAATGGTCGCCGTCTCCGGCCAGGTCGCGGATCGTCACCACGGCATCGGGAATGGCTGCCTTGATCATGGATTCGATATCGCGGGCGTCCATCGGCATCCCAGTACACCTCCATTTCGACGTTCAAATCGCGGCCGGCATGGCCGGCCACACGGAGCAAAACCTAGCGATTGCGCTCTTCTAGGTCATCCTATCAGCCACTATATACCGCTTCCAATCGTTTTAGCTGCATCATTCGGTCACAACGAACTGACCAAAAAAGGCGCAGAATCATGAAACTCCCAGGTCCCGACCATCCGATCACGATTGCCCCCAATCCCAAGCGCATCCGCGTCCGGGCGGGGGACGTCGTCATCGCCGACTCCACCCATGTGCTGACTCTGAAGGAAGCAAGCTATCCTGCCGTGCAATACATCCCGCGGGAAGACGCCAACATGGCCCTGCTCTCCCGGACCGAGCGGACCACACATTGCCCCTACAAGGGCGATGCGAACTATTTCAGCATCAATGCCAACGGCAAGACGCTGGAGAATTCGATCTGGACCTATGAGACGCCCTTCCCGGCGATGAAGGAAATCGCCGGTCACCTGGCGTTCTATCCGGACAAGGTCACGATCGAGGAAGTGGCGTAAGCGCGGAAGACAAGGTCTCGTCATGGCCGGGCCTGACCCGGCCATCCACCACGCTGCCGCTTCCCCGGCAAGAGGACGTGGATGCCCAGGCGAGCCCCGGGGCATGACGACGACGCTGCTCAATACTACGCCCTGAATATCGTGAGCCCGAGTATCAGGAGCACCAGGAAGATCACGACAAAAATATAGAACAATACCCGCGCGATATCGGCGGAGGCTGCCGATATGCCAGTGAAGCCGAGCAAGCCGGCTATAATCGACACCACAAGAAAAATCAGCGCCCATTTCAGTAACGTCATCGCCCTCTTCTCCAGCTATTTCGCGGGGACAACCTCGGGCGATAGCGCGAGTTCCAAAGCAGTGAGGCGGCGAATTGATCGCCGCCCCAGTTGACCCTGCAAGCTTCCTCTACCGTTCGATGGGCCCGGAAGAACCGGACGGAATGGCATCGTCTTCCGGGATGCCGTTCGGCGGCAGACCGGTCCCGGTTGCACCTGGCGATGTGCTGCGCGTGCCTGGCTGGTGCAGGGATGGATTCGTGGTGGACGTTCCGCCGGTGCCCATTCCGGTGGTGGAGCTCGACTGCCCGCCGGGCGCCGCCGAGATGCCGGCCGATCCCGGGTTGGTAGGTGTGGCCGCCGGTGGAGGCGTGCTGCCACCGGCCTGCTGCGCTGCCCCGGTGCCGCCGCCGCCTGGAGCTTGCGCGAAGGCGGCCGATGACACCGTCATCAATGACATCGCGATGACGGCCGATAGATGCAATTTGTGTCGCATGATAACTCTCCGCGTTGCATGCGGCCGCACCAACGTGCCGTGAATCGCCTCGTTCCGTTGTTTCGGCGACCGCGCAATCACATCGACGTTTCCGGATTGCAGCGATTGGGCCTTGCCCAATCCGGTTCCGGATTGCAACATCACAACCGATCACCTCTGAGAGGGGGGCGCATATGAGCTCGATCTCCCACACCATGGCGACCGCGGAAGCTCACGCTGCACCGAAAGCAAAAGCGCGCAACGCCGCGCTCGATCGTACCCGCACGTTCCTGACGCTGGTCGTGCTGCTGCATCACTCGGTGATTCCCTATACGTATTTCGGACACACCGATCCCAAGTACTCGCTCGTTTTCGACATGATCGTGCTCGCCACCGACAGCTTCTTCATGGCGATGTTCTTCTTCCTGTCGGGACTGTTCGTCTGGCCGGGCCTGTCTCGGAAGGGGCCGGTGCAATACTTGCTCGATC
Source organism: Bradyrhizobium sp. Leo114 (assembly GCF_055229415.2). NCBI lineage: Bacteria > Pseudomonadati > Pseudomonadota > Alphaproteobacteria > Hyphomicrobiales > Nitrobacteraceae > Bradyrhizobium > Bradyrhizobium sp. Leo114. The sequence goes on from NZ_JBUYEN020000011.1 coordinate 23,583, forward strand.
GCCTGGTTCGGCTTGGCCTGCCCTTCGTGATCTGCGCGTTCACGCTCATTCCGCTGGCCTATTATTCCTTCGCGCTGCGTCAAACTCCGGATCTGAGCTTCTCCGAGTTCTGGTGGAAAACCATCACCGTCGGGCCGTGGCCGAGCGGCCCGATCTGGTTTCTCTGGATCTTGCTCGCCTTCGATCTCGTTGTGAGCGCGGCGTATCTGCTGTCACCCAAAATCATCGATCCGATCAATCGCCTGTCGCTGCAGGGGCGCGAACGGCCCACCCTGTTCTTCGTGGTCATGCTCGCGGTCACCGCCGTGCTCTACATTCCGGGGCGCGTTCACTTTGGGCCAGGGAGCTGGTTCGAGTTCGGGCCGTTCTCGGTCCAGCACGGCCGCGTACTGCTCTATGCGACCTACTTCTTTTTCGGTGCAGGCATAGGCGCCATGTATTTGGATCGCGGTCTGCTGGCTGCAGACGGCCGGCTTGCAAAGAGTAGCTGGGGCTGGGCAGTCGCGGCGCTGGTTCCGTATTGCCTGATGTGGGGGCTGATCTACATCAAGCGCGAAATCCTGGGCAATCCGGTGCGGCTGCCGGACTGGTATGAGGCGACCTACGGTCTCTTCTTCGCTTCCTTCAGCGTCGCCATCATGTTCGTGATCCTGGCCTATTTCCTGCGATTCAAACAATCCGGCTGGAGCATCCTCGATCCGATGCAGCCGGATGCCTACGGCATGTTCCTGGTGCACTATCCGATCGTGCTCTGGCTGCAATATTGGATGTTTGATTTCAATTGGCCGGCGATCGTGAAGGCGGCCATCGCGTTTGTGCTGACGGTGCTGCTGAGCTGGGCGGCGACGGCGGGCTTGCGGAAGATTCCAGGCGCGAAGCACGTGTTGTGACGCCGCCGCCCTCTCCGCCGTCATTGCGAGGAGCGACAGCAACGAAGCAATCCATAGCTCCACAAGTGGCGACATGGATTGCTTCGCTCCGCTCGCAATGACAGCGGATAGAACGCGGCGCCCCTACGCCGCCTTGCCGCTCATATAGGCCGGCAACCAGCGCTCGAACGCTTCGTTCAGCGTCGTGATCGCCACCGGCGTTTCGCCTACGATTGAGATCGCGTCGCCGCCGGTGGTGCCGATGCGCGCGCACGGCATGCCGCAACCCCGCATCTTCGCAAGCACACGGCCGGCGTCAGCCTCCGGTACGGTAACGATATAGCGCGCCTGATCTTCGCCGAACCAGTAGGCGTGCGGCACCAGCGCCGTCGGTGCTGCCAACAACCGCGCGCCGATGCCGCTTGCGATCGCCATCTCGGCGAGCGCGATCAACAGCCCGCCGTCGGAGATGTCATGCACCGCGGTCGCGGTACCACCGTGGATCATCCCGCGCACGACATCGCCGTTACGCTTCTCGGCGGCGAGATCGATCGGCGGCGGTGCGCCCTCCTCGCGGCCGCAGATGTCGCGCAGATAGACGGACTGGCCGAGCCAGCCATGGGTCTCGCCGATCAAGAGGATCGCCTCGCCTTCCGCCTTGAACGCGAGCGTCGCGGACTTGGCGAAATCGTCGAGCACGCCGACACCACCGATCGAGGGCGTCGGCAGAATGGCGCGGCCGTTGGTCTCGTTGTAGAGCGAGACGTTGCCGGAAACGACCGGGAAGTCCAGCGCGCGGCAAGCTTCGGAAATGCCCTGCAGGCAGCCGACGAACTGGCCCATGATCTCGGGCCGCTCAGGATTGCCGAAATTGAGATTGTCGGTGATCGCGAGCGGCTTGCCGCCCACCGCGGTGATGTTGCGCCAGGCTTCCGCCACTGCCTGCTTGCCGCCCTGATAAGGATCGGCCTCGCAATAGCGCGGCGTCACGTCGACCGTCATCGCAAGCCCCTTCGGCCCATCCTGCACGCGGACAACAGCCGCATCGCCGCCGGGGCGCTGCACGGTGTTGCCCAGGATGACGTGATCGTATTGCTCCCACACCCAGCGCTTCGAGCACAGCTCGGGCGTGCCGATCAGCTTCTCCAGCGCCTGCGGAATGCCAAGCGGCGCCTCGACGTCGCGCGCATGGATCACGGGCTGCGCGGCGGAAGCCGTGTGCGGGCGGTCGTAGACCGGCGCCTCGTCGCCGAGCTCCTTGATCGGCAGATCGGCCATGACGTCGCCGCCATGCTTGACAACGAACCGCTTGGTCGGCGTGGTGTAGCCGACCACCGCGAAATCGAGGCCCCATTTGCGGAAGATCGCCTCGGCTTCCTGCTCCTTCTCGGGCTTGAGGACCATGAGCATGCGCTCCTGGCTTTCCGAGAGCATCATCTCGTAGGCGCTCATGCCGGTCTCGCGTGTCGGCACCGCGTCGAGATCGAGATCGACGCCGAGATCGCCCTTGGCGCCCATCTCGACCGCCGAGCAGGTGAGCCCCGCCGCGCCCATGTCCTGGATCGCGATCACGCAGCCCTTTTCCATGATCTCGAGGCAGGCCTCGAGCAACAGCTTCTCCGCGAAGGGATCGCCGACCTGCACGGTCGGCCGCTTCTCCTCGGAATTGTCGTCGAACTCGGCCGAGGCCATCGACGCGCCATGGATGCCGTCGCGGCCGGTCTTCGAGCCGAGATAGACGATCGGCATGTTCACGCCGGAGGCCGCCGCATAGAAGATCTTGTCGGCGTCAGCGAGACCGACCGCCATCGCGTTGACCAGGATGTTGCCGTCATAGCGGGTGTGGAAGCGGACCTGCCCGCCGACCGTCGGCACGCCGAAGGAATTGCCGTAGCCGCCGACCCCGGCGACCACGCCCGAGACGAGATGGCGCGTCTTCGGATGCTCCGGCGCGCCAAAGCTCAGCGCATTGAGGCAGGCGATGGGGCGTGCGCCCATCGTGAACACATCGCGTAAAATGCCGCCGACGCCGGTGGTCGCGCCCTGATAGGGCTCGATGTAGCTCGGGTGGTTGTGGCTCTCCATCTTGAACACCACGGCCTGGCCGTCGCCGATGTCGATCACGCCGGCATTCTCGCCGGGCCCCTGGATCACCCATGGTGCTTTCGTGGGCAGTCCGCGCAGATGGATGCGCGAGGACTTGTACGAGCAATGCTCGTTCCACATCGCCGAGAAGATTCCCAGCTCTGTGAAGCTCGGCACCCGCCCGATCAATTTCAGGATGCGCTCATACTCGTCAGGCTTGAGCCCATGGGCGGCGACAAGTTCGGGGGTGATCTGGGGCTCGTTCATGGGTCCCTTATTAGGTAGATCGGCGGTGCGGGCAAAGGCCTTTTATGGCGCTTTTCCGCCCTGTCCAGAGCTTTGCGGCGGCGGGCCGCGGGCTGACGAATTTGCAGAAACGCACAGGATCGGATTTAAGGACCGGAACTCAATTTTGAAAGCCTGCCAGCGTGAACGACCTCTCCAAGACTGCATTCCTCCGCCGCCCCGACCTGCATGTCGCGACCGAGGGCGAATTCAAGGGCTGGCGCACCTGGATCCGGGACAGCTTCGAGAGCCATATCGGCCCGTTCTGGCACCGGATGGATGAGAACGGCCGCGTGCAGTGCGCGTTCCGGGTGGAGAAAAAGCATCTCAACGGCATGCGCAACGTCCATGGCGGCTGCTTCATGGCCTTTGCGGATTACTGCCTGTTCGCGATCGCCTCGGCCGAATTGGAAGGCCCGGGCGTGACGGTGGCATTCTCCTGCGAATTCCTCGACGCGGCACGCGAGGGCGAATTGGTCGAATGCGTGGGCGAAGTGACCCGCGCGGGCGGTTCGCTGATCTTCCTGCGCGGCATGCTGAAAACGGGTGAGCGCTCGCTGTTCACCTTCTCCGGGACGATCAAGCGGGTGAAGCTGAAGGCGCCGCTTGAGGCCAGCGCATAGCTCCCGCCTTTCCTTTTTGCGCTCTCAGGCTAAGACTGGCTCCAGCGCGCCAATGCGCCGGGAGCAAGAGGTGCCGAAGAGCACATTAAGGACGGGTAGCGTGACGGCTGCCGTGGAGACGTCTGCACGATCAGCGCTGAAGCGGCCGCACCATCGCTGGCAGGATTATGCGCTGCTGCTCGCGCTCGCCTGCTGCTGGAGTTCGACTTATCCCTTGACCAAGATCGGTCTCGGCTCGATCCCGCCGATCACCTTCATCTCCGCCCGCTCCCTGATCGCGGCGCTGTTCCTCCTGGTGATCCTGCGCATCCGCGGCCGTCGCATTCCGACCGACGCCAAGGCGTGGAAGCTGTTTGCCTTCCAGCAGACCATCAACTCGACGGTCCCGTTCCTGGTGATCACCTGGGCGCAGCAATATGTGGCGGCGGCCCCCACCGTGGTGCTCGCCTCGACCACGCCGATTTTTGCCTTCCTGATCACCTGGGCCATCACGCGGCATGAGCCGGCGACACTGTTGAAGCTCGCTGGGGCGATCCTTGGCCTCGCCGGCACCGCCGTCATCATCGGCCTCGATGCGCTCGGTGGCCTCGGCAGCGAGATCTTTGCCGAGATGGCAATCCTGCTCGCCACCATCTCGTTTGCCTGCGCCACGATCTTCGGCCTGCGCCTGTCCGATTACGACCCAATGGTGGTTGCCGCCGGCTCGCTGTTGTTCGGCGGCCTCGTGCTGCTGCCAGCCGCCATCGTCGTTGAACATCCCTGGACGCTGCATCCGACGCCGCAGGCGCTCGCCGCCGTCACGACCATGGGCATCTTCTCCAGCGCGATCGGCCTGATGCTGTTCTACATGTGCCTCTCCCGCCTCGGCACGCTGATTACCAACGCGCAAGGCTACCTGCGCATCCCGATCGGCGTTGGCCTGTCGGTAGTGCTGCTCGGCGAAGCCGTACCCTCGAACCTCACCCTCGGGCTTGTGCTCGTCATGGCGGGCGTAGCCGCGATGACCGTTCCGGGCGACCGTTACAGGCTCGCCCTAAACTGGCTGCGGATGCGGCTGAGGGGCTGAGGGCCTCGAAAGCCTTTACTGCAGGCTCACCAGGGTCAGATCGACGAACCACGATTGCGGCGAGACGAATCCCTTGACCTTCGGGCTCATCGCGCGCGGGTTGAGATCGTGCACGATGTAGAGCCAGGGCGGGTTGTCGACCAGGCGTTCATGCGCCTTGCGATAGGCGGCCGCGATCACCTTGGGGTCGGTGGCCTCCGAGATCGTCTTGAGCGCATCGTCGAACTCAGGGTCCTTCCACTGCTCGAAATTGAACCCGTTCGGCGAAAAATTCTCGGACGAGAAATAGCGCGCCATGATGCCGGCATCGGAGGATGGCGACGAGATATTGAGCCCCATGGCGCCCTGCAAAGTGGGACTATCCGGCGTCGCCCGCGCGGCGGTCAACAGAACCTGCCATTCGATCACGTCGAAGGCCACGTTCACACCGCACGCCTCTTTCAGGTTTTGCTGCAGGAATTCGTTCATCGGCAAAGGCAGCATCTGGCCCGAGCCGGAATTCGAGATCAGCACCTTGAAGGACAATGGCTTCGCCGCCGTGTATCCGGCCTCGGCAAGCAGCGCCTTGCCCCTGGCGGGGTCGAACTTGTAGCGGTTCGCTGGCGAGCCGAAATCGGGGTCGCTGGCCTTGAGCCAGCCCACCGAAGGCTCCGCGGTCCCGTTCAGCAGTGCAACGAGTCCATCGCGGTCGATGCAATAGTTCAGGGCCTGGCGGACTTTCACGTCCTTGAAGGGGCTGTTGGTCGCGCCGATATTGTAGAACCACGGCCAGACATGGGGATAGGAGCCGGTGGTGATGGTGAAGCCCGCCGATTTCAGCGAAGCGACGCCGTCGGCCGGCGGCACCTCGATCCAGTCGACCTGACCGGAGCGAAGCGCGGCCAAGCGCGAGTTCGCTTCAGGGATCGGCATGAGCACGACGTTGTCGACCTTCGCCCTTTTGCTCGCGTCCCAATACCCATCCCAGCGCATCAGATCCGCCTCCTGGCGCGGCACGACCTTGGTGATGCGGAACGGTCCGGTACCGGCGGCCGGCAAGGTCGCTACCTTGGCCCAATCCCGCCCCGCCTTTTCGAAGGACGCCGGCGATGTGAACAGAAGATACACCGCCATGTAGGGGAAATAGGACGCCGGCTTGGTCGTGGTGATGGCGACCGTGAAGTCATCGATCTTCTTGTAGCTGCCCATCACGGGAACGCGCGCTCGCGACATCGCCGAACTCGCGGCCTCGAATTGCGGGCTGGACGTGTCGAAATAGCGATCGAGATTCCAGATCACGGCATCCGCATTGAAATCCGTGCCGTCGTGGAATTTGACGCCATGGCGCAGATGGAAGATCCAGGTCTTGTTGTTCTCGGGATCCTGTTCCCATTTCTCTGCTAGCCCCGGACGCAAACCGGCCAATCTGTCGGTCCTGGTCAAATCCCACAGCACCAATCCCTCGAAGATCGGGTAGCCGAGAAAGCGCATTCCTTCGAAGCCGTTGTTCGGCAGCCCGGTCGCCGTGGGGATATCGGATGCCGTCATGCCGATGCGCAGCGTGGTTTCGGCCATTACCGCATGCGACGAAAGCAGCGCGGCGGCGAGCGTGAACGTGCAGCAAGCCTTGCGAATGAGCATAAAACTCCTCCCGTCCGACGATCGGAAAGATCCGTGCCTGGATCGGGGAGTTACGGGCAAGTTTCAGGCCAGCAGTGCTGAGCCGATTATTTCTGGTCGTCCGCCAGCAGCTTCTTGTATTTCTCGACATCGCGCGCGACGAGCTGTTGCAGCACGTCCGGCGCATGCTCGTTGGCGTCGGGCGCAACCGTCGACAGATCGGTGAAGCGTTTTTTCACCGCCTCGCTCTCCACGGCGGTCCGCGCCGCGGCGTTCAATTTGGCAATGATCTCGGGCGGCGTACCCTTTGGCGCGAATAACCCGTTCCAGCCCTGCGCCTCGAATTCGGGCAGGCCTGCTTCTGCCGAGGTCGGCAGATCAGGCAGCGTCGCAAGCCGCACAGTCGAGCCGACCACGAGTCCCTTCACCAGCTTCTCGTTGATCGCCTGCGACACCGAGGCCGCCGCATCGCAAACGCCGTCGATCTGGCCGCCGATCGCATCCGTCAGCGCTGGCGCAGCGCCGCGATAGCCGACCAGCGTCACGTCGATTCCGGCGGCGTTCACAAAACTCTTGCAGATCAGGTAATTCGAGGAGCCGACGCCGGCATGGCCAAGATTGATCTTGCCGGGATTCTTCTTCGCGTAAGCGATGAACTCCTGCAGATCCTTGGCGGGAAAATCCTTGCGCAAAGCAATGATGCCAAAGGTCTTTGCGACCACCGCGAACGGCACAAAGGAGTCCGGCGTAAACGGCAGTTTCGGATAGATCGTGTAGGTGGCGGCGCTGGTGCCGGCGTTGCCGATCGCAATCGTGTAGCCATCCGGCTCCGCACGCGCGGCCCGGGACAGCGCGGTCGAGCCGCCGGCGCCCGCGACATTCTCAATCACGATCGGCTGCCCCAGCGCCACGCTCATCTGCTCGGCAACCACGCGCGCAATCACGTCGGAGGTGCCGCCGGCCGCGAACGGCACGATCATGGTGATGGGGTGTTTCGGGAAATCCTGGGCGTGCGCCGTAGTCGCAAGCCAAAGCGACGCAATCGCCGCGAGCCACCTCGCGACGACCGACTTCACGCGGCCTTTTCCAGATGCTGGACCAGGCCCGCAAACAGGCCGCGGCCGTCGGTGCAGCCCATGATGTCCTCGACGTGATTTTCCGGATGGGGCATCATGCCGAGCACATTGCCGCCGTCGTTGACGATGCCGGCGATTGATTGCGCGGCGCCATTGATATTGTGGCGCTCGTCGACCACGCCGTCCGGCGAGCAGTAGCGATAGAGCACCCGTCCCTCGCCTTCCAATCGCTTGATCGTCTCTTCATCCGCCTCGTAATTGCCCTCGCCATGCGCGACCGGGACGCGGATCACCTGGCCGGCATTGTAGCCGCGGGTGAACGGCGTGTCGGAGCGTTCGACGCGCAGATGCACGTCGTGGCAGATGAACTTCAATCCCGCATTGCGCATCAACACGCCCGGCAGCAGCCCGGATTCGCAGAGGATCTGAAAGCCGTTGCAGACGCCGAGCACGAGACCGCCCTTGCTGGCGTAGTCGCGCACCGCGTTCATGATCGGCGCCCGCGCTGCAATCGCGCCGCAGCGCAAGTAATCGCCATAGGAGAAGCCGCCGGGCACCACGACGAGGTCGGTGCCTTCAGGCAGCGAGGTCTCGGCGTGCCAGACCATCGCCGGCTCCTTGTCCGAGATGAGCTTGAGCGCCCGCGCCATGTCGCGCTCGCGATTGATGCCGGGAAAGACGAGGACGGCGGATTTCATCAGAGCAGTTCGACCCGATAATTCTCGATCACGGTATTGGCGAGCAGCCTGTCGGCCGCCTCTTTCAGCGCGGCTTCCGCCTTGGCGCGGTCGGAGCCGGAGAGCTCGATGTCGAACACCTTGCCCTGGCGGACGCTGGCGACACCATCGACGCCGAGCGATTTCAGGGCGCCCTCGATCGCCTTGCCTTGGGGATCGAGGATGCCGGATTTCAACGTAACGGTGACGCGTGCCTTCACTTAAACCTAGCCCCTCTCAGCTCTTCACCAGCACCGGACCGGAGCCCGCCGGCCGCTCGTTCTCCATGAGGATGCCGAGCCGCTTTGCCACCTCGGTATAGGCTTCCAGCAGCCCGCCGAGATCGCGGCGGAAACGGTCCTTGTCGAGCTTCTCGTTCGACTTGATGTCCCACAGCCGGCACGAATCGGGCGAGATCTCGTCGGCGACGATGATCCGCATCATTTCGTTCTCAAACAGCCGCCCGCATTCCATCTTGAAGTCGACCAGTCGGATGCCGATCCCCAGGAAAAGCCCGGTCAGGAAGTCGTTGACCCGGATAGCGAGCGCCATGATGTCGTCGATCTCCTGCGGCGTCGCCCAGCCGAAGGCGGTGATATGCTCTTCCGACACCATGGGGTCGTTGAGCTGGTCGTTCTTGTAGTAGAATTCGATGATCGAGCGCGGCAACTGCGTACCTTCCTCGATACCGAGGCGCTGCGACAGCGAGCCGGCAGCGACGTTCCGCACCACCACTTCCAGCGGCACGATCTCGACCTCGCGAATCAATTGCTCGCGCATGTTGAGGCGACGGATGAAGTGCGTCGGCACCCCGATGTCATTGAGGTGCTGAAACAGGTACTCCGAAATCCGGTTGTTGAGGACGCCCTTGCCCTCGATCACCTGGTGTTTCTTGGCATTGAACGCGGTCGCGTCGTCCTTGAAGTGCTGGATGAGGGTTCCGGGCTCGGGACCTTCGTAAAGGACCTTGGCCTTGCCTTCATAAATGCGGCGTCGACGGCTCATTGGGATGTACCGTGTTTTGTTGAAATCCATGAATCTGGTGTGCTCCGGTTGACTAGGGATCGCGACCCACGACGGAGCTGCCGCGGAAGCCTGGAACCCCAAACAGAACAAGAACCAAGCCGTATGGCAACCTATCCGATTGGCCCATCCAGCACAATCGACCCGGACCCTTTATGGCCGACTTATCCGCCTTGGATTAGGGCGCCAAAATCTGCCATTCTGCCTGCGGCTTAACGGCTCGTTGTCTTGCCGATTCGTCCCTTCTATCTAGGCATCCGCCGGGGCTGCCGCAACGCAAGCTCCATTCGTCCGTCAGCAGCAATTGGAACCACCGATGACCACATTCGATAAGCGCGAGGAAGGTTTTGAGAAGAAATTCGCCCTCGACGAGGAGCAGAAATTCAAGGCCGAGGCGCGCCGCAACAAGTTGTTAGGCATGTGGGCGGCGGAAAAGCTTGGCCTCGCGGGCGATGCCGCCAACACCTACGCCAAGGAAGTGGTTGCCGCCGATTTCGAGGAAGCCGGCGACCAGGACGTGCTGCAGAAGGTCTTCAAGGACCTCACCGCGAAGGGCGAGGCCATCACGGAAGCTCAAATCCGCGCCAAGATGGACGAACTGCTGGTGCAGGCCGTGGCGCAGGTGAAGGCGGGGGCATAGGCCCGCTGCTCGGGGCTATTTCAACGTGATTTGAAAGCTCATCGAGCCGTTGATGGTCAAGCCCTCCTGCTGCTGACCAAATTGCCGGTTGATGTTGATGTTGCTGGTCACCGATTCCATCCGGCAGTCCTTGGCCAGCACTTCCCGCAGCAGATCACATTCGCGCGCCGCCATCTCATAGACGATGCGGCGCGCGCGTTCACGGAGCTTCTACGCCTCATCCCCCTCTCCGGTCGGACCGGCGATAAAGAAATTGATCGAGCTCTGAACCCGCACCGCCCCCTCCTGGCGCGGAGAGCTGCCGGATTGCTCGACGACGATCCGCTGCGCCGGCGTCTGGGCGAAAGCAGGAGCGATCAGGAACAGCAGGCCTATAGCTGCCGGGAGAAGAAGGCGCATCGGCGACATTATGGCGGACCCTTGCGGTTGAAGTGACGCGCCGGTCTATAGCGACCTTGGATTGCAATAAGACGAACCCTTGCCGCGAAAAATCGATGCACCACTTCATCCCGCGTTAACCGCCGTATTGTCTATCCCTCTTTGAACCCGTACTCCGGTACGTTGCCGCTGGCGCCGTAATATTTGTACGGCAGGAATTTTCCGGACATCGTGAACTTGACGCGGTCGCCCTTGGGACTCGGCAGGCGCTCCATCACCATGTCGAAGTCGATCGCCGACATGATGCCGTCGCCGAACTCCTCCTCGATCAGCGCCTTCCAGGCCGGGCCATTGACCATCACGAGCTCGTAGAAGCGGTAGATCAAGGGATCGGTCGGCGGCATCGGCACGCCCTCCCCGCGCATCGGCGTCTCGTTCAGCATCGCGATTTCCGACTTGGACAGGCCGAACAGCTCGCCGGCGTTCGCGGCCTGCGGCTTGGTCAATTTCATCTGGCCGAGGATCGCGCCTGTTATCAGCACCTCGGAATAGCCGCCGATCTCTTCGCAGATATATTTCCAGCTCCAGCCCTTCTCGCGCTTGATGTCGAGCAGCTTTTCGGTGAGGTCGGAACGTTTCATGTCAGGGTCTCCTTCTGCTCGTCATGCCCCGGCTTGTCCCGGGCATCCAAATTGTTGATCGGATTCAGGAAGACGTGGATGGCCGGGACAGGCCCGGCCATGACGTCTCGGTTGGCGGCTCGGCGTCCGATGCGATCGCCAATTCAGGCAAACGCGGCCGCACCGTCGGCACGTTGCGCGGGTCGTGGTCGGTGGCATCAGCCGCAAAGCTCTTGCTGCGGCTGACCAGGAAATCGATGATGTGGTTGCGGAGCGCGTAGTAATAGGGATGGCGGTGCAGATCTATGCGGCCGCGATCCTTGGGCAACGGATTTTCGACGATCTCGGCCAGCACGGCGCCCGGGCCGTTGGTCATCAGGAAGATCTTGTCGGCGAGATAGATCGCCTCGTCGACGTCGTGGGTGATCATGAACGCGGTCTGCCCGGTCTCGAGACAAATGCGCCGCACCTCGTCCTGCAGCGTGCCGCGCGTCAGCGCGTCCAGCGCCGAGAACGGCTCGTCCATCAGCATGATCTTCGGCGTGATCGACAGCGCCCGCGCGATGCCGACGCGCTGCTTCATGCCGCCCGACAGTTCGGACGGACGCTTGTGCTCCGAACCGGTGAGACCGACGAGATCGATGAACTTCTGCGCATGCGCCTTGACCTTCGCGCGGTCCCATTTGCGCCATTTCGAGCTGACGGCGTAGGCGACATTGCCGAGCACGGTGCGCCAGGGAAGCAGCGCGTGGCTCTGGAAGATCACGGCGCGGTCGAGGCTTGTGCCCTCGATCGCCTGCCCGTCGACGATCACGGCGCCCTCGCTCGGCTCGTCGAGGCCTGCCAGGATGTTGAGCACCGTGGTCTTGCCGCAGCCGGAATGGCCGATCACGCAGCCGAATTCGCCGCGCGCCATCGAGAGCCACAAGTCCTCGAACACGGTGGTGGCGCCGCCTCCCGCGCCCGGATAACGCCGCGCGATGCCTTCGATCGAGATGAATTTGTCGGTCATCGCCCTACTCCGGAAACGTGACCATGCGCGTGAAGCGCGCGAGGATCTGGTCGAGCAGCATGCCGACGATCCCGATCATGAGGATAGCGATGATGACATTGGTGATCGAGAGGTTGTTCCACTCGTTCCAGACGAAATAACCGATGCCGGTGCCGCCGACGAGCATTTCGGCAGCGACGATCACGAGCCAGGCGATGCCGATCGAGATCCGCATGCCCGTCAGGATCGTCGGCGCCGCGGCCGGCAGGATCACGGTGAAGGCGCGCCTGACGGTGCCGACTTCGAGCGTGCGCGCGACGTTGATCCATTCCTTGCGCACGCCGGCGACGCCGAACGCGGTGTTGAGCAGCATGGGCCACACCGAGCAGATGAAGATCACGAAGATCGCTGAAATCGACGAATCCTTGATGGTGTAGAGCGCGAGCGGCATCCAGGCGAGCGGCGAGATCGGCTTCAAGACCTGGATGAACGGGTCGAGCGCCCGGCTGATCAACGGCGACATGCCGATCAGGAAGCCGAGCGGGATCGCGACCAGGACCGCAATCAGATAGCCGAGCCCGACGCGGCCGATCGAATAAGCGAGCTGGATGCCAAGCCCCTTGTCGTTCGGCCCGTTGTCGTAGAACGGGCGCCTCAAGTGCTCCCACAATTTGGCGCCGACATCGAGCGGACCCGGCATCGCCGATTTGCCTTGCGTGGCGGTGAGCCCCATCAGCTTCGCGTATTCCGGGCTCATGTTGGTGGCCGGACCGGTGCTGCGGGTCGCAAGATGCCAGACGCCGATGAAGGCGGCGAACAGCACGATCGAGACGATCGCCGCGCGCAGGCGAAGGGAGTTCATCATCTCCCTCTCCCCGTAAGCGGGAGCCGCCCTCACGACGCCTTCCTGATCTTGAAGCTTGCGAGATAGTCGTCCGGCTTAGCGGGATCGAACGTCTTGCCCATCACCGCGAACGACTTGTACGTGGTCGTCGGCGGCGTCAGCCCCATCTCGGCCATCAGCTTGCCGGTGTCGGTGGCGAGATAGACCTGTTCGGCCACCGCCTTGTAATCGACATCACCCTTGATCTGCCCCCAGCGCTTCATCTGCGTCATGATCCAGACGGCGAACGACTGCCAGGGGAAGGGATCGAAGTCGACGCGGCCCGGCTGCGTGACGACATTGCCGAGACCATCGGCAAAGGTGCCCGTCAGGATCTGCTCGAGCACGATCTGCGGCTGATTCAGGTAGTTCGCCGGCGCGATCGCTTCCGCGATCTGCTTGCGGTTCTCGGCCTTGTGCGCGAACGCGGTGGCCTCGATGATCGATTTCAGCAGCGCGCCATAGGTGTTCGGCATCGAGGTGACGAACTCCTTCGATGCCGCGAAGGCGCAGCAGGGATGGCCCTCCCAGATGTCCTTGGTCAGGATGTGGATGAAGCCGGCGCCGTCATAGACCGCGCGCTGATTCATCGGATCGGGCCCGAGGAAGCCGTCGATATTGTCGGCGCGGAGATTGGCGACCATCTCCGGCGGCGGCACCGCGCGGATCTGCACATCGACGTCGGGGTCGAGGCCGTGCTCGGCGAGATAGTAACGCAGCAAGTAATTGTGCATCGAATAGTCGAAGGGTACGGCGAACTTGAAGCCCTTCCAATCCTTGGGATCGCGCTTGTCCTTGTGCTTGATCGCAAGCGTGATCGCCTGCCCATTGATGTTCTCGACCGCCGGCATCGTGTAGGGCAGCGGGTTGGAGCCGACGCCCATGGTGATCGCGAGCGGCATCGGCGACAGCATGTGCGCGGCGTCGTATTCCTTGTTGATGGTCTTGTCGCGGATGACAGCCCAACCGGCGGTCTTGATGACTTCGACGTTCAATCCGTGCTTGGCGTAGAAGCCCATCGGCGCGGCCATGATGATCGGTGTCGCGCAGGTGATCGGGATGAAGCCGACCTTGAGGTCCTTCTTCTCGGGCGCAGCGCCTTGCGCGAACACCTCGGTCGCCGCCTTGATCGGGAAGAACTGCGACAGCGCCGCAAGCGCCGTGGAGGCGCCGACCGACTTCAGGAAGACGCGCCGGGTCGCGTCCTGCGGAAACACCGCGCGCATCACGGCTGAGGCGACGACGCCCTCGTAACGCTTGTCCTCGCTCTCCGCAGGCTCACAGCGCAGCGCCAGTTCGGCATGGCGGTGCTCGGCTTCGCTGAGATGGCGGCCGCAACTGCAGCCGGTGCGGAGATTGCGGTCGGGATCGAATGGATTGTCGAAGATGGACATCGGACCTCCTGCGCGGCGTTTGCCAAAGGATTTACGCAAGCTCCGTGCCAGCCTCTTTTTTGAGCCGATGACATTGATGTCGCAGGCTTTTATCGGCGCCTTGGCGACTACAAAAACTCGTGATACACGAAAAATCGTAATCAAATTACGATTTTTCGGGGCGACGTGCACGATGGACCTGGCTCTCAGCGCGACCGCGAGCGCATACGATGCGAACCTGCGTGCCGCTGCCTTCGAGTGCGCGATCGAGCCGACGCTGCTGCTCGATCCCGATGCCGACGTGATCCTCGACGCCAACCCCGCCGCCTGTTCCCTGCTCGGCTATGACCGCGCGCTGCTGCGCCAGACCAAGGTGAGCACGCTGCATGCAGGCCAATTGCCGGCTTTGATCGTCTTCACCCAGGCGGTGCTCGACAAGGGCGCGTACTGGACCGATGCGCTGACACCACGACATGCGACCGGACAGAATCTTCGGATCGAATATGCCGGCTGCGTGGTGCCGCATGACGGGCGTACGCTGATGCTGCTGACGATGAGCGACCTCGACGCGCGCCGCCGGCGCTATGTCGATGCCGCCGCCGAGGACCACATGCGCAGCGGCATCGCCACCTGGCAGCGGGTCGAGCGCGTCTTCCAGGACATCGAGCGCGAGAACCAGTTGATCCTGCGCGCCGCCGGCGAAGGCATCTACGGCGTCAACGCGGAAGGAAAGACCACTTTCGTCAACCCAGCCGCCGAACGGATGCTGGGCTGGACCGCCGAGGAATTGGTGGGCAAGGAGATCCACCCTGTCGTCCATCACACTCATCATGACGGGCGGCACTACCCAGATCATGATTGCCCGATCTATGCGGCGTTCCGCGACGGCGCCGTGCACCAGGTCGACGGCGAAGTGTTCTGGCGCAAGGACGGCTCGCCGGTCTGGGTCGAATATACCTCGACGCCGATCCGCGACCGCGGCGTCGTGGTCGGCGCCGTCGTGGTGTTCCGCGACGTCAGCCACCGGCGCGAGGCGGACGAGAAGCTGCACGCCGCACTTGCCGAGGTCGATCGCCTGCGCGAGCGGCTGGAGCTGGAAAACGCCTACCTGCAGGAAGAAATCCGCATCGAGACCAATCCGCGCGGCATCATCGGCCAGAGCGAGGCGATCCAGAAGACGCTGCGCCAGGTCAAGCTGGTGGCGCCAACGTCGGCGGCGGTGATGATCACAGGCGAGTCCGGCACCGGCAAGGAGCTGATCGCGCGCGCCATCCATGAAGCGAGCAGCCGCTCCGATCGGCCGCTGATCCGCGTCAACTGCGCCGCGATCCCGCGCGAATTGTTCGAGAGCGAATTCTTCGGCCATGTCCGCGGCGCCTTCACGGGCGCGACGCGCGACCGCATCGGCCGGTTCGAGCTGGCCGACGGCGGCACGCTGTTTCTCGACGAGGTCGGCGAAATCCCGCTGGAGCTGCAGGGCAAGCTGCTGCGCGTGCTGCAGGAAGGCAATTTCGAGCGGGTCGGCGAGGAGCGCACCCGCACCGTGGATGTGCGGCTGATCGCCGCCACCAACCGCGACCTCAAGCAGGAGGTGCAGCGCGGCCGGTTTCGCGAGGATCTCTATTTCCGTCTCAACGTGTTTCCGATCGAATCGGTGCCCTTGCGCGAGCGGCGCGAAGACATCCCGCTCTTGGCGCAGCATTTCCTGAGCAGCGAAAGCAAGGCGCCGAGATCCGATCTGCGCCTGTCGGAGGGCGACGCCAGGCGCCTTGCCCGCTACGACTGGCCGGGCAATGTCCGCGAATTGCAGAACGTGATCGAACGCGCGGCGATCCTCGCCCAGAACGGCCGGCTGCGCATCGACCTGCCCGATGTGCCCGGCAACCAGGCCTCGCCGGGCTCGACCCGCGCCAAGGCCGACGCGCGTCCCGCGGTCATGACGGCAGCGGAGCTGCGCGATCACGAGCGCGCCAACATCGTCGCGGCGCTCGAAGCCTGCGCCGGCAAGGTGTTCGGCCCCGGCGGTGCGGCCGAAATGCTCGACATGAAGCCGACCACGCTGGCCTCGCGGATCAAGGCGCTCGGAATTGCCGGGCGGCAGCGACCGGTTTACCCCCCGTCAAGCACGGCAAGAGATCGGGGCGCGCCTTAAAAGCCTGTTAGGCGGGCACGGTGTTGTTGTACCCCGGGAAGACAGGGGTGCTCTGCAATGAAGTCCGACAAGGGACCTTACAGCCGGCCGCGCTGGGGCGTGACGCGCTGGCTGGCCGACGCCGGTCCCGGCGCGCCTGAGGATATCCGCGCGGCGCTGATCGCCGACCTCCACGGCTCGCTACCGGTGTTTGCGGCCGGCGCGGTCAACACGATGGCGGTGGCAGGCGTGATCGCGATCCGGCAACCGACCGCATTGTTCTTCGCCTGGTTCATCCTCGAAGTCGCGATTTGCCTCGCCCGCCTTTCGGTATTGGTCGTCGCCCATCGCCGGGCGCGTGGCCGGCGCCGGACCCCGACCGAGCTGCATGTGCTGCTCGCGGTCGCCTGGAGCGCCAGCGTCGGATTCGGCGTGGCCGTCAGCCTCGCCAGCGGCGACCGGGTCGTCGCACTGCTCGCCTGCCTGTCGGCGGCGGCGATGGTCGGCGGCATCTGCTTCCGCAATTTCAGCGCACCGCGATTGGCCGGGACGATGATCCTGCTCGCCCTCGGCCCGATCGTCCCCGGCGCCGCGCTTGCCGGCGAGCCGCTGCTTTACCTCGTGTTCCTGCAGGTGCCGCTCTATCTTGCGGCGATGACGGACGCGGCCTTCCGGCTCAACAGGATGCTGATCGCGACGATGCGCGCCGAGCGCGAGAACGGCCACATGGCCCACCACGATGCGCTCACGGGGCTGTGGAATCGCGCCGGTATCGTCGATGCTCTCAACAGGAAGCTGGAAGCCTCCAGTCGCGACGACGGCTCCTTTGCCGTGCTGTTCTTCGATCTCGACAATTTCAAGCCGATCAACGACACCTTCGGGCATGCGGCCGGCGACAAGGTGCTCCAACTGGTCGCCGACCGGCTCCGTCGCGCCCTGCCCAATAGCGCCGTCATCGCGCGCATGGGCGGCGACGAATTCGTCGTGCTGGCCGACAGCATCACCGCAGAGCAGGCGCTCGCCATCGGACATCGGATCATCGATGAGGTCGCGATGTCCTATCGGCTAGGCGAGGAGATTTGCGTCCAGGTCGGCGTCAGCGTCGGCGTTGCGATGTCGCCGGAGCACGGCACCGAGGCCGAGGAGTTGCTCTCGGCCGCCGATACCGCGCTCTATGAAGCGAAATCCACCGGCAAGTCCCGCTGCTGCCTCGCTTCCTTCGAGATCAACCTCGCCGCCCTGCAGCGGCTCCAACACAGCAGCGCGGCCAAGGCCGCCGGGATGGCGGCCTGAAACTTGACGAGCCTGGTAGCCTCGTAGCCCGGGTGGAGCGCAGCGCAACCCGGGACTTCTGCGTCGACTCTTGCGAGCGGCCCCGGGTTACGCTGGCGCTCCACCCGGGCTACGGAGCGTCTCGCCGGGCTGGCAGGTTCGATGCGAGCCGGTCCAGTTCGCCGGCCAGATCGCGCTCGACTTCGGCTGCGCGCAGGTTGAGCACGCGATAGTCCCGCTCCTCCAGCCATTCCCGTCGTTTGGCCCGGTCGGCCACGATGGTCTCGCTCTCGTCAGGGTTTTCCAGCTCGATCGCGATCCGGTGGATGAAGGAGACGAAATCGGGGATATGACGCCCCACCGGGGTCTGGCGCTTGAACAGGCCGGCAAAGCGGCGATCCTTGGTCAGCGCCTGCCACAGGATGCGCTCCGCATCGGTCGGGTTGCGCCGGAGGAGCCGCGCCAGTCCGCGCACCGTGCTGCTGGCATCGGCGGAGGCGCCGCCGCCCTGCCCCTGCTCGGCGAGGAGCGCCCGCAGCCGGGTCGCCTGCTCGCCGTCGAGCACGCCGCCCTTGGCCGGCCCCTTGCGTCCCTCGGCGATCGCCATGATCACACCGTGCAGGGTATGCATGTCCTGCTTGGTCGGCTCCATCCGGGTGAAGATGTTGCGCAGGTTGACCAGCATAGTGTCGCGCTTCTCGCGCGGCCGCAGGAACTCGACCTTGTCGAGCTCGGCGACCAGATTGTCGAAGAACGCCTGAACCTGGTGCTGGGAGGCGCGCTCGGATCGCTCAGGCATCGCGAACGGCAGCACGCCCGCGGTCGCGAGCTTGAACCACTCATAGCCCATCAGCAGCACCGCCTGAGCGAGGTTCAGCGAGGCAAAGCCGGGATTGACCGGGAAGGTGACGATGCGGTCGGCGAGCGCGACCTCCTCGTTGGTCAGTCCGGCGCGCTCGCGGCCGAACAGGATGCCGGCCCCGCCGCCGGCGGCGACGTACGCCACGATCTCGCGCGCGGCCGCTTCCGGCCCGACCACCGGCTTGGCCTGGTCATGGGCGCGGGCGGTGGTGGCGAACAACAGGTCGAGATCGGCGACGGCCTCGGTGACGGTGTCGAACAGCTCGACATGGTCGAGAATGTGGTCCGCGCCCGCTGCGGCGCGCTGCGCGGCGATGTTCGGCCAGCCGTCGCGCGGATTGACCAGCCGGAGCTGCGACAGCGCGAAATTGCCCATCGCGCGCGCAGCCATCCCGATGTTCTCGCCAAGCTGCGGTTCGACCAGGATCACGACGGGACCCCTGAGGTCGTGGCCGGTCTTGGTCTTGTCGGTGCCGGACATCTTAAAACTTCGCTTCCTGATTCAATCTCTGAACAATCTGATTCAGGTCCTGAAGGAGTTGAATCAGAGTGCCAGGTTTCCTGCTACGCCCGGATTGCCCCGTGGGCGCAAATTTCTCAAGCGGAATAATGGCTTTACGGCTGTTCTTGAATCTTCATCCGAAACCTGAGATGCGAAGCGTCGCAACCCCACTTCCACTCTTCCGCTGCCGCCTGAAGCATGAGACATAGCGGCGGCATTCTCGGCTAAAAGATGAGCCGAAACTGCATAACCCCTTGGCTTCCGCCGGCGCGTTCCCGGTGCTATAGCCCCGAGGATAATCCGCTAGTCGCGCCCCAAAGCGTGCTGTTCCCCCAAGAGGCCCTATTCCCATGGCAAAAATCAAGGTGACCAACCCCGTCGTCGAACTCGATGGCGACGAGATGACCCGGATCATCTGGCAGTACATCAAGGACAAGCTGATCCACCCGTTCCTTGATATCAACCTGATGTATTTCGACTTGGGGATGGAGCACCGCGACAAGACCAACGACAAGGTCACGATCGATGCGGCGGAAGCGATCAAGAAGGTCGGCGTCGGCGTCAAATGCGCGACCATCACCCCGGATGAAGCCCGGGTGAAGGAGTTCGGCCTCAAGGAGATGTGGAAGTCGCCGAACGGCACCATCCGCAACATCCTGGGCGGTGTGATCTTCCGCGAGCCGATCATCTGCAAGAACGTGCCGCGCCTGGTTCCCGGCTGGACCAAGCCGATCATCATCGGCCGCCACGCCTATGGCGACCAGTACCGCGCCACCGACATCAAGTTCCCAGGCAAGGGCACGCTGTCGATGAAGTTCGTCGGCGAGGACGGCACCGTGATCGAGAAAGAGGTGTTCAAGGCGCCCGGCTCCGGCGTCGCGATGCAGATGTACAACCTCGATGACTCCATCATCGACTTCGCCCGCGCCTCCTTCAACTACGGCCTGATGCGGAACTATCCGGTCTATCTCTCGACTAAGAACACGATCCTCAAGGTCTATGACGGCCGCTTCAAGGACATCTTCCAGGATGTCTTCGACCGCGAATTCAAGAAGGAGTTCGACGCCAAGGGGCTGACCTACGAGCACCGCCTGATCGACGACATGGTGGCCTCGGCGCTGAAATGGTCCGGCGGCTATGTCTGGGCCTGCAAGAACTATGACGGCGACGTCCAGTCCGACACCGTGGCGCAAGGCTATGGCTCGCTCGGCCTGATGACCTCGGTGCTGCTCACCCCCGACGGCAAGACCGTGGAAGCGGAAGCTGCCCACGGCACGGTGACCCGGCACTACCGCGAGCACCAGAAGGGCAAGGAGACCTCGACCAACTCGATCGCGTCGATCTTCGCCTGGACGCGCGGCCTCGCTCACCGCGCCAAGCTCGACAACAACCCCGAGCTTGCGAAGTTCGCCGACACCCTGGAGAAGGTCTGCGTCCAGACGGTCGAGGACGGCTACATGACCAAGGACCTCGCGCTCCTCGTCGGCGCCGACCAGCGCTGGCTGTCCACGACCGGCTTCCTCGACAAGGTCGACGAGAACCTCACCAAGGCGATGGCGGCCTAAGCCGCCTTCCACTCGCGAAGCTCTATCACCCGTCATTGCGAGCGTAGCGAAGCAATCCATCTACCCCCTGCGGCACCATGGATTGCTTCGTCGCTTCGCTCCTCGCAATGACGGAATTTGGCAAGCGCCGCTCCAATAAGGGGATCTTATGCCGTCGCTTAGGACAGCCACGATCGCCCTTCTGGTAATGGGTTCCGCGACGGAAGCTTGCGTCGCAGAGCCGCTTCCCGAGGCTATCGCTGCACCGGGAGAAGCGATCGTGCTTAGCGTTCACGCCGAAGGCGCGCAGGTCTACGAATGCAAGGCTGGCCTCGAAGGCAAGTTGGCCTGGGCCTTTCGTGAACCGATCGCAACGCTGATGGCCGACGGCAAGACCGTCGGCCGCCACTATGCCGGACCGAACTGGGAGCATGTCGACGGCAGCGTCGTACTCGGCCGGACTTCCAGCAATGCGCCCGGCGCGACACCGAACGACATTCCCTGGCTCAAGCTTGATGTGATCTCACGGCGCGGCAGCGGCACGCTGTCCGGTGTCACGACGGTGCAGCGGATCAACACCGCGGGTGGCATTCTCGAAGGCCCCTGCGACAAGGCCGGCGCGACCCACAGCGCGCCCTATTCCGCGGACTACGTGTTTCTCCGCAAGGGCTGAGCGGCCCGTCGGCAAGGGCGGTGCCGTGGAATGGGTAACCCATCAGCTTCGGAGCAAGCCGCGCGATGATGGGTTTCGCTTTCGCTCTACCCATCCTACGATTCTTTCGAATCTCACATCGATGTCGTCCCTGCGAAAGCAGGGATCCATAACCACAGGGAGGTATTGTGGAGCGAGCAACCGTTGCAGCGGAGCACGCCACAAGCGCCTGCGGGCAAGTCACGCCATCAGCGATCCCAGAAAACGGATCGCCGGGATGCTCGGCAGGAACGCATAGGCGCCGCCCCGAGTCCGGACGAACCGCGGCAACCCCCGCAGCCGGATCGTCGTGCCGGATTTGAGCGGCAGGTCGAACCAACTGGTGCCAGGATCGTTGGCGCCTGTGATCGGATCGTTGGAGCCGGTGATGCGTGGGTCCTGCAGGCCAAGATTCAGCCACTCACAGGACATGGCCTCGAACTGTGCGCCGAGACTCGCCCCAATGAAGTTGCCGAGCAGGCCCCGTTCCGGTTCGGGTTTGCTCGGATCACGAGGCTTCTGCGGATCATAGAGTGGTCCATAAGGCATCCCGCGCCGAACAAGACGCCGACTGTTGTTCGCCACCCGTTGCACGATCTGGCCGCCCCGCGGGTTGCACCGCCGGATATGGGCTCCGTAGGGGCAGCGGGAGTCGCCAACGTAGTCAAAATTCGCCTGATCCACTTTGGGATCAGGCGCATCCGGGGACAGTGCCATCGGCGTGCCATCGCGCCACCGGCCGCACAAATGGGCGGCGACGACCTCACGCAAAGCCGCATGACGCGACAGGCCTTCGATTGACAAGGCTTGGCCGATCTTCGCTTCAGCACCGGGTGGCAGCAACTCGTCGACCTGCGGATGCTTGATCAAATCGCTTGCGGCTCGGTCGAGATACTCCTCGAAGCCGACCACATCCTGTTCCAGCACGCGAAAGGCATTGAAGGTGCCGTTGTGTCCCAATGCTTCGGGTTGAGGCACCCGCCACGTCAAACCTTCGAAGTTGGTCGGATGTCCCAGCAACACGGTGCCGAGCGGCGCCTTGGGTTGTCCGTCTTCATAGCGTTGTCCGTCGTGAACCTCCGCGAATCTCGGTTGCATGATGTTGTCGCGATATCCGAAGTGAACGACGTCCTTGGGGAAGGCGCACCCCTCAAGAGCACCGAGCAGCCTGAAGGCTTTTCCGTCAGAGAGGGCGCGCTGCTGGACTTGGTTCAATTGCGCGACCTCGTCGGCGTAGATCGTGGCGATGAGATGGATCCGCTTGGGGGCGTCGAAGGGGGTTGGCCAGGTTTCCGGCGCATTCGGCCCGACATCGCCAAGCTTCAAGGCGCGGGCGTTCATGCCCTCGATGAATTCGTTGGGGAACATTTCAAGGGAAGAATTCGGCACGCCGAGGGCGCGCAGTCCCTCGTAGGTCAGGCCAAGGTTGAAACAGGTGTCCGGCTTGGTTCTCCCCCAATTCCCGGTCGTGATCTGCGGAGCATCGTCGCCGCGGCCCGATGTCGAGGCGGCGAGCCAGCGCCGGGCCGCGATGCGATCGGCGACTTCAAGAATGAGGTACCGCACGCGAGGCTTGCGATAGCCACGCAAAATGTTGCCCTGTATGTCAGCGGCGTCGAATGCTGCGCTCACCAGCCTATCCCCAGTTGGTTGCGGACCTGAGCCGCCGAAAATCCGGGATAGGCCCGGTAGCCGCTGCCGAGCGAAACGTTCGCGTTGGCGCGGAGCTGGAGCACCACCTTGCGCGGAAGCAGGCGCAGATCGTCATTGCCGGATGCGGCCTTGTCGCCGTTCCAAGCTTCCTGGTCTCTCAGAAGATCGGTGGCCGTGTCCGGCACCTGGTACAGGTCGCGCTCGTGCACCCATTGGATGAACGCCTCGACATTATGCTCGCAGGGAATCACGGCCTCCCCTCCTTCGACAAGTTCGACCACGGCGTTGAACACGCTGCCGATCGTGGCGATGAAGTCACGAATGTAGTTGGTGAAGTCTCCGTCGTAGACGGAGAACATGCAAATATTGTCGCCGACGATGACGAAGCGCGCAAAGTGCACCGTGCCGACATTGTCCAATCCGGCATATATCGCATCCTTGTTTTGCGCGATCGCCAGCGCTGCCTTCGCTCGACCGATCGGCGACTTGTCCTTGAGCGGCATGATCAGGTTCATCATGCACTGCAGATTGTCGCCAGGCTGGATCGATGGGTGGGGACCGCCGGGCAGCGGCTTCACCGGCGTGCGCCACGCCCAGTAAGGCACCAGGACCCACGACGCCAAGAGCTGGAACAGGGGGTTCTTGGGCAACCGGTCTACAAACCGATCGAGCCAACCTTTCTCACCTAGCATCAGCTTAGCTCCACCTGAAGGGGCACCCGTCGCGCATTTCGCGCGAGACTTCATAAGCGCACCGGCGGGCGTGGAGGATCGGATCCCCGGAGGGCTCGATGCCAGGTACGAGACGCCAGGGATTAAAACTGATGCGTTCGCCGTCCGCGACCTGATCCTTGGCGAGATTGGTGAGCGTAAGGGTGCCCATGACGACCCGGACTCGCCTGGCCGGCCAAGGCTTTGTGGGATCATCGAGCGCGTCGCCCGCTTCGCCGATTGTCATCATCAGCATGAACCGGGCCGGCCACCGCCGCAGGCGCTCTTCAAGTTCATGGCGCAGATATTTATCAACCGGCGTGGCAGTGGGATCGGTGGTACGGACGCCTGCAACCGGCTGCCAGGAAAAGCGAACGGGACGACGTACTCCATGGGGATCTTCCACCATGAAGGTGTGGATGGCGTGATAGGCCGCGCGGGCATAGCTCACCGGGGCGCCGATCACCCCGGCTTCGAACACTGCCAACTGGGCGAACCGGTGTTGATTGGCGTAACTGAGTATTCCCGCACCGTCACTCGTGGTTTGCTTTGGGTACGGGTCGCGAACAGGCTCCTTGAGCTGCAGCATGTCGAGAATCTTCCGCCACGGGGATTTTCTTTGAACCGGCTGCGGCCTCGCGACCTTGGTGAACTCGAAAAAGTCCTCAACATTGCGGGCGAAAAATTCGGCGAGCGTCGTAGCGATCAGGTCGGCTGCCGTCCTATCCTGCAGGTGGAAACGTGTCGCCATTCCCCGAACATCGGACCATCCATCATGCTGCTTCGGCCCCCCTTGTCCGTTGGAGAACCTCACCGACACGCGAATGCGCTGTCCCTTGAAGTGTTCTGCGATGCAATAGTTGCGCGCCACGTCCGAAGCCATGAAATAGCCGTCTACGCCCACGCCGATCGTGTGCACCGGCCTTTGCCCGGGGGCAGGCTCCGGCAAATTGGCAATGATGGCGTCGACGAGCCGCCTTGCTTCCGATGAATCGCCCATGCCCCCTCCATTGCGAACGGACCGCCAGCCCGAATGCCGTTGGCGCCTGATGCGTTAGCGATGTCGATCGAATTCAGCCCGCGCCCTTCCCCAAACCTTACATTTGATCGCAAGTCGGATATGTGACGTAGTTCACAAATTAGCCGAACGAAGTGCCAAGCAATTCGGATCTGATAGCGCCAGACGGTGCTCGCGCACCGATAAAACGATGGGCTGAGTCCGGAGCCAAGCGGAGATCGTCAAACGCGATCCGGTGGCCGCATCCATTTCCGCGCAACGGGAGGCTGAACGGATTGGCTCCTTAGGTCTGGATCACTGCTACATAGTTGGTCGCGGACATACTACTAATGGATGACCGCGCTCCGCGCGGTGAACTCCCATTCATATGCCTTTTGCATACGAACTAAATTGTGAGCATGCGCTTCTATCGGCCGTGAGGGCCCACGCCATGACCAAGCACTTTTCGACGCATATCATGACAGATGCGCTCCTAATCCTGGTATCTGTAGCGATAATCACGATTGTAGCGATATCCTTCGAGTCCATTCGGGCCGGCATCGCGGCTTCTATTCCAACCCCATTCGATCTTGCGATGGAGAGGACACTCGCAACCGTCCAACCGAACCTTGCCCGCGCACAACCGACATGCCGACTTCGTTCCGCTCCTTTGCAATGGAACGTGGACTGGCTTTTCGGGCCACCTGTAGACCGCGGTTGATGAGAGCTCGTGAAGCAGCGGTGGCGTCGCGAGGCATCGCCATTTAGCGGCCCAGCCGCCTTTGCTTCGCTACGCAAAACAAGCGGACATCACCGGTTTGACACCAAGGCCTATTGCGGCCCGCCCTGAGACTGGATTACAGGACCGCACGACTTAGCCGTCCGTGAGCGCCACGCTCATCAGTCGTGACATCCCGTCCACCGCATCTCACCACAGTGCCCGTGACAATCGCGAGCCGCCCCTCGTTGGCGCTGAGACATTTGCGCCTCGTCCGGTTCTGCTTGAACTTGGTCTCAAGAACGGGTCTTTGGACGAGCCCGAACAATCGGAGCTAGTATCCGCATGTTCACCGACATGATGGAGGGAGCATTCGCAAATATGATGAACCTATTGATTTCGTTGCTTGTGTTCGCGCTGATATTTGGCGGCGCCTTGGCTGGGATGGCCGTTCGGCCGTTGTTGTCAGAACATCACCTGCAGTCGGACTCCAAGGACGTCGTAAAGCTGACCGCAGGCCTGATTGGCACACTGACCGCACTCGTACTGGGTCTGTTGATCGCATCCGCAAAAACCACGTTCGACCAGAAGGCAAGCCAGGTCCGGCAGTTGACCGCAACGATCATCCTTCTGGACGATCTGGTTACGCAATATGGATCGGAAGCAACCCCTGTCCGAAAGCTCCTGCGGCAGAGCATACCGCCGATGGCTGATCGCATTTGGCACGAGCAAGCGAACTCAAACGGGAAACCCACGCGCTTCGAGTCCAGCGTCGAGGCATGGACATTCTATGATGAACTCGAACGGCTATCTCCGAACAACGATATGCAACGTTCCCTGCAGACTCGCGCCATTGCGGCTTTCACGGAAGGCGCGCAGATGCGACTGCGGTTGTTTACGCAGGCCGGAAGTTCAATTCCGACGCCTTTTCTGATCATCATGGTATTTTGGCTGAGCGCGATCTTTGTGAGCGCCACCCTGTTCGTGCGAGCGAATATCGTCGTCACGATCGCGCTGTTCGTATGCGCGCTGTCGTTTGCCGGCGCGATCTTTCTGGTTTTGGAGCTGGATGACCCCTTCACGGGACTGATGGGGATTTCAAGCTCGACACTGCGGAGTGCGCTCCCGCCGCTGAACTCGTAAGTTCTCCACTTCGCTCGAAAACGCTCTAGGCGGCCTGCGTGCGGCGGGCCGCGTCTTACCACCAGCGCGGTTGCATCGGTTGATAGTATTGGCCGGCGCGCGGGCGCGTATTGCCAGGTTGGGGGTTCCAATTGGGCTGGAAAAAGAAGCCGAAGCCGTTGTTGTTGCCCCAGTCGTTGCCGCTCGCAACCGGGACATTGACGACCGTAGGCCGGCGCATCTTGAAGCCGCCCTGGGGCTGGTTGTTCAGCACCGCGACGAACTCGGTGCGATAGTTGGTCTCGCGGCTCAGCGGCTCATCCGAGACGATGATCGAGGATCGCGGCAATGCCGTCGGCGCGATGCGATCGAGCACATCCTGCGGGATGGTGATGCGGTCGAGCGCGTGCTTGGCGTCGTCCCCGCTGTCGATCGTGACCGCGGTCCAGCGCAGGCTCGCGTCGTTGCGCGCCATCGCCGTGAACACATGCGTGCCGATCTGCTTGTCGGGATCACGGATCGTGACCGGAACCTCAATGGTCGCATCGAACACCTCGCCTCCGTCCGGCCACTCCTTGTGAGTGTTGCGCCGCACGTAAAGCTTCTGCGTCGCGCGGCTGATGTAGACGGAGACCGGCTCGAGCGCGAGCTTCGCCTCGCTCGCCGCCTTGGCGGTGTCGGCCTTCCTGGTCTGGGCCGCTTTGGCGGCGTCCTTTGCGGCGGCGACGGCGTCGAGCTTCGACTTCGCGTCGGCCCTGGCGGTGTCGAGCTGCGTCCCTGCTTCCGTGGCCTTAAGGGCGGCCTTCTCCTTCTGCTCACTGGCCTGCGCCTTGGCCTGATCCGTATTTGCGGCGGCGAGCTTCTTGTCGGCGGATGCGAGCTCGGCGTCGGCGCGAGTCTTGAGCCCCTCCAGCTTGCGCAGCGACGCTGTGAGGGATGCTGTTTCGCGCGCCGCTGTCGCGGCGGCTTTCTTCGCCTCGTCGGCTGCCCTGGCAGCCTCGTCCGCCTCGCGGGCGAGCGCCTCGGCACGCGCCGGAGCAGCCGCGACCGCCTTCGCGTCCGGCACGAATAGCACCGGGTGAGAAAACTCGACCGGCTCCGCGTCGTTCGGCGAGATGATCACCCGCATGCCGATCCGCGTCTTGTCGAACAAATTCTCCGCAAAGTCGTAGGGCATCCGCACGCAGCCGTGCGAGGCCGCATACCCGGGCAGCGGCCCGCCGTGCAGCGCGATGCCGTTCCAGGTGATGCGCTGCATGTTCGGCATCCAGGCGTCGTCATAGAGCGTCGAGTGGTGGTCCTTGTCCTTCTCGATGACGGCGAAGATGCCGGCAGGCGTCTCGCGTCCCTTGGTGCCGGTCGACACCGGCGCGCGCAGGATCCAGCCCTCGGCGTCGTAGAAAGTGACCTGCTGGGACTTGATCGACACGATCGCCATGATCGGCTCGCCCGCATCACGCGGCGCCGTCGCCTCAGTGGGCGGCGCGGGGCGCGCCTGTCTCGCCGCGGCGTCGGCGGTCAGCGCCGCCATCGCCACGAGCGCCACAATGGCGGAGCTCCCCCAGCGCCGCGTCTCCACGGTGGATTGCGTCGTGATGAACCGATTTGCCATGCCATGTCCCGGTTGAAATGCCTGTCCGCGTCCATCGAGATCGGCGACCAGCTTATTTGACTCACCCCGATACGGCTAGACCGACCCGATGTCGGCTGCTCAGCCCGTGACCGATTTTGGCCGCTGAAGCTGGCAAGCTCCGCTCCCAGATGTAAAGCGGGCCAAGTTTGGGGCGGGCCATAACGCCGGCTTCTGACCCTGGATCATGATCCGATTAGACGGAATCGGATCATGATCTCATCTCTTTGTTTGAGCATGATCTTTTCGGAAAACCGGTTTCCACTTTTCCGGATCATGCTCTAACCGGATCTTGCTGGATGACCCAGTCGTGATGCATCGAACTCTACCATCGTGATATGTTGGCATGAAGGCACAATCGGGGGCCGAACATGGAGAAATACGGGGCCGGGTCGATTGTCGTCTCCGAATATGACCCCAACTGGCCGGCGTTGTTCGAACAGGAGTGCATGAGGATCAAGCATGCTCTCGGCTCGTTCGTCCTGGTCATCGAGCATATGGGGAGCACAGCGGTTCCAGGTCTCCCATCAAAGCCCATCGTTGACCTGCTGGTT
Source organism: Bradyrhizobium sp. Leo114 (assembly GCF_055229415.2). Classification (NCBI taxonomy): domain Bacteria; kingdom Pseudomonadati; phylum Pseudomonadota; class Alphaproteobacteria; order Hyphomicrobiales; family Nitrobacteraceae; genus Bradyrhizobium; species Bradyrhizobium sp. Leo114. Next base: position 52,195 of record NZ_JBUYEN020000011.1, read on the forward strand.
GGTGTACCTAGCCTTGAAGAGGCAAAGGAACGTTGCATCGAGCCGTTTGTGGCACTTGGCTACAAGTACATACCGGAATACGCGTCATGGCTCCCCGGTGAGTTGTTCTTCCGTAAGGGGCCTCCGGGACCGTGGACCCACCATGTGCACTTGATGGAGCCGTCCCATCCTCGTTGGGAGGCACGTTTGGTGTTTCGCGACTATCTTCGCGCACATCCCGAGGCAGCACGCGCCTACGCCAGCGTTAAGCGAGCCCTTGCTGCATCTTCAAAAGACGACATAGAGGCCTATCGAACAGGCAAAGATATTTTTGTCGAAGAGACGACGGCCAAGGCTCGTGCATGGCGCGCGAGCCTTGGGCGTCTCCAGCGCGAAAATTGAGCACGGCGTCGGCGGCCGATTTCTCAGCCGCCGCCTTCTTGCATCGAGCATGTCAAAGCTGCGATATGCCGCCATCGACAACCAGCTCCGATCCGGTCATGAAGGAGGAATCCTCGCTCGCCAGGAACAGGGCCGCCCTGGCGATTTCCTCCGCTTCGCCGAAACGATGCAGCGGGATCTCATCCTCAATTGTCGCGGCCGCTTCATTGAGTTGCTTCTCGGAAAGCCCGAGCTTGCCATGAAACGGAGTGCTGATCGGACCCGGGCTTATGGCATTCACGCGGATGCCACGTGGCGCAAGCTCCGCGCCCAACGACCGCACCAGGGAACGCACTGCCGCTTTCGTGGCCGCCAAAATGGAAAGGCCCGGTGAGCCAACTTCGTTCAGGAACGACGTCGTCATGATAATGCTTCCACCCTTGGCCAGCAGTGGAGCGACCGTCTGAACGGTGAAGAAGACGCCCTTGAAGTTCACGTTGAACTGCGTGTCGACCTGATCTTCCGTGACGGCTTCCAGCGGGGCCGCTATGCCCATGCCAGCGTTCGCGAACAGCACGTCGATACGGCCGAACGTCTCGCCAATCTGACGAACGATATTTTCAATCTCCGCCGGCTTGCTCACGTCGCCGCGCAACGCGACAACGCCGTCCCCGAGCTGACTTGCCGCCGACTGCAACCGGGCAGGATTCTGCCCGACGATGATCACGGTAGCTCCTTCGTCCCGAAACAACCTTGCCGCTTCGAGCCCGATGCCAGAGGTTCCACCGGTAACAAGGGCGATCTTGTTCGATAGTTTCATGATTCTCTCCTGGTCCAAAGGTTTTGGGTTTGTGACCGGAGCGCGCGTTCCGTTGTCAGCAAACATGATCGTTGACCCTCACTGCCGCAACAGAGATGATCTGTGCGGGCGGCAGAGAAAAACTTGTTCGGAGATTTATGCGGGCTCCCAACCACTTGAACGCACTCCGCGCCTTCGAGGCGGCTGCCCGGCACCTCAGCTACGTTGCGGCGGCAGACGAACTCAACGTGACGCCAGCGGCGGTGGGAAGCCTCGTGCGGACCCTCGAAGCGGTTGTCGGAGTCGAACTTTTTCACCGCTCTCAGGCTGGCCCCGCACGACTCGTTTTGACCGAAGCCGCGCAAGCTGCGCTACCCGAGCTTCAAGCCGGATTCGATCACCTGACCGCGGCCTTTGAACGTTTGAAAGCATCGCGCGGGATCGTCACGATCAATATCACCGTGCCGCCAGCCTTTGCGGACAAGTGGCTACTGCCGCGCGTCGAGCGTTTTGCGGCCGATCATCCCTTGTATGATCTGCGCATCGATACCAGCGGCCGGCTCGTTGATTTCGCGGCAGAGAGAATGGGTCTCGGCATTCGTTACGGCAGTGGTCACTGGCCAGGCCTCAAATCGACCTTCCTGTTGCGCGACGCATTTTTTCCGGTCTGCAGTCCAGCGTTGCTCGAAGGGCCGCACCCGCTACGACGCCCTGAAGACCTGAAGCATCACACGCTTATCCATGATCGTTCGATGGCGTTCGAAAATGCATTCCCGACATGGCGGACATGGCTGCAAGCAGCAGGCTTTCCGGACATCAACTGCGACCGTGGGCTGCAGATCAATGATTCAGCAGCAGCCTACCAGGCAGCGATGAATGGAAGTGGCGTTGCTCTGGGTCGGACGACACTGGTCGCCCTGGATTTGGAGACGGGCCGCCTTGTTCGTCCTTTCGGCGAAGCACTCAACTGTGAGCTTGCCTACTATGTTGTCCATCGGGCCGGCGCCGACGGCGACCCGGAAATCGTGGCGTTCAAGGAGTGGATCTGCGCTGAAGCGGAAACTGATCAAGCGAAGGTCGGCTAGTGGCTTTGGAAACAGCGATGGCGATATCAGAACTGACGACGGAATGTTCGCGTTGGGGCCACCCGAACGACAAGGACTTCAGTCGGTGCGCTTGAACGACTCCGTCTTGTTACCATTGACGACCGTCAGCTCGGACGGTCTTGCCTGATCGCCGCCGGCAAATCGCAATCGCAGGTCGATCGCTGTTGCGAAGAATTCCCCGGCGGCCGCAGGATACACCGGAAGCGCCTGCTGATGCGCAAACTCGACGAGAAGGCGGTTGCCGTCACGTGCCACCATGATCTTGCCGTTCACGCTCTCACTCATAGGTTCCGGCATACGCTACGTTTGGTACGATATCGCTGATCTCCGGAATCGACGCTGCGACGATTGCGGAAGCGGTTGAGTCGATTGCGGACGACGTTGGAAGCAATCGCAATTTGCCTAATTCACAAGTGTCCATTGGCGCGAGTTACAGAAAAGTCATAACAGGCATAAGTCCTTCTACGCCACCGACCGCATCCACGCTGCAAACGCTTCGATGCTGGCTTGCCGCGGGTGGTCCGGGACGTGGACGACGTAGAAGCCGTAGCCGGGCAGCGCCAGATCGTGCGCCTTCACCAGCGCGCCGCTTTCGATCTCATAGCTCACCACGACGTCGCTGCAGATCGCGATCCCCTGCCCCGCTGCGACCGCATCGATGGCGTGGATCTCCTCGCGGAAGCTGAGGTCCCAATGCTCGGTCGCGGCAGGGATATCCGGATCGACGGAGCGAGCGATGGCGAGCCATCGCGACCAGCTCGGCGCCTCGCGATCCCCGTTCAGCCAGTCGTAATGGATCAGTGGATAGTGCAGGAGGTCGGCGGCGCGCGTAATCGTCGGGCCGCCTTCGCTCAATAGCGCCGGGCTGCAGACCGGGAAGAAACTGTCGCGGAAGATTTCCCGCGCAGCCAGATCGGTCGGCATCGTCCGAGCGTAGCGGATCGCGAGATCGGCATCTCCGGCGCGCAGATTGAGCACGGCGTCAGTGCCGATGATCTCCAGCCGAATCTGCGGATACAGCTTGCGCCATCGCGGCAGGCGCGGCACCAGCCAGCGGCTCGCAAACGCGTTCGGACTGGTCACGCGCAACGTGGTCCTGGCGGTCTTCGCCGACACTGCGGTGACCACGGACGCGAATGTATCAAAGCCGTTCCGGATCACTGGAAATAGCCGCTCGCCCGCATCCGTCAGCGCCAGCGGTCGCGGGCGCCGGCGAAACAGCGGCCGTCCGCAGATCTCCTCGAGAATCCTGATCTGATGGCTGATGGCGGTCGGCGTGACGCCGAGCTCGGCCGCCGCGTCCCTGAAGCTCAGGCGTCTGGCGGCGGCCTCGAAGGCGCGAAGGGATCCCAGCGGCGGAAGCTTTCTCATGCCCGCAGTCTAGATGAATCCAATTCATCCAGCGACTGAGATATTCGATTTTGCCGCGACTAAAGTGCCGTGAGAGCATTATGGCCGCCGGTTCAGCAGCATCGGACCCAAACATGCGGATCGATCATTCTCCTGTCGTCGCGCCCTATCTAAAGGCTATCGCTGGGCTCGCTCCGCTTGCCGCCGAGCTGCGCGAGCAGTGCGACCGCGACCGCCGGCTCCCTCCGCCGATGTACGCGGCACTCGCTTCCGCCGGGCTGTTCCGGCTGTGGCTTCCCAAGGCATTGGGCGGGCCGGAATTGTCGCCACTCGAATTCATGGCAGTGGTCGAGCAAGTCGCGACGCTGGATGGCTCGCTCGGCTGGATCGTCGGCAATGGCGCAGGCATGAGCCGGATCGGCGGCTACGTCCCCGAGCCGACCGCGCGCCGCTGGTTTTCCAATCCTGGCGCCTTCATCGCGAGCGCGACCGGCGCCATCGGCGAAGCGCTGCCGTCAGATGGCGGCTACCGCGTCTCCGGGCGCTGGCCCTTCGGCAGCGGCGCCCACGGAGCGACGCTGTTCATGGGTCTTGCCGCTGACAAGACGAATGGCGAAAGCCGGCTCTTGTGTTGCTACATGGATCGCGAGGCCGTCGAACTTGAGGACACCTGGCAGGTATCGGGTCTGCGCGGCACCGGAAGCTGTCACTTCCAGGCGGGGGATGTGTTCGTGCCTGCCGCGCACACGCACAGCTTTCTGGAGCCAAGCCCATCACAGCCCGGCCTCATGTTCCGCCTGCCGCCCGCAACCCTGTTTCCCTGGACGATCGCGGCCGTCCCGCTCGGGATCGCCCGTGGCGCCATCGAGACCTTCGTCACCCTCGCCGAAACCAGATCCCGCAGCGGCAGCTCCGCCGTGCTTCGCGACCGTGAAACGGTGCAGGCCAGCGTCGGGCGAGCCGAAACGCTGTACAGGTCGGCGCGGGCCTTCCTTACTGACGCGATCACGGACCTCATGGCGGACGCCGAGCGTGGCGAACCATCGACGAGCGCACGCGCCGCTTATCGCACGGCATGCACGAATGCGGCGGAGAGCGCATCGCGCATCGTCCATCTGCTCGCGGCGGACGCAGGCGCGATCTCGATCTTCGAATCCTGCCCGCTGGAGCGGGCGCTCCGCGACATCCAGGCCGCAAGCCAGCATGTGGCGATGAGCCCGAACAATTACGTCGTCTCCGGCCGCATCCGCCTCGGCCTCGATCCCGGCACGGCGAGACTTTGAAGTGCTCAAAGAGCTGGCGCACTGCTCGTGATGGGCACGCTTCCGCCTTCGCTCGTTGAGCTACTGCGGACAAGTGGCTTTGCCACCCTACAACGTCGGCGCAGGCCTGATTCAAATTTCAAACAGCGGGCCCGTAGGATGGGTAGAGCGAAGCAAAACCCATCGCGATGGAGCAAGCGGCACACCAATGATGGATTTCATTTCGCTCTACCCATCCTACGTCTGAGTCAAACAGCGGATGTGAGTTCGCGTTCTCGCGGCACGAAGTGCCCAAGCTTTGCGTTCGTTTCACCCTCCTCGAGATCAGAGGGCGCAGGGAAAGCCGGGTGCCGGTTGCACCCATGGGTCCCGTGCAACAAAAAGCACGGGGGTAGGACCACAGGTTCAACCGAAGCATTCCGGCTTTCCCTGCGCGATGGTTTACGGCTTACTTCGTGCTCTCCCCGGTGACCGGGCTCTTTTGCCACCGTCACTTCACAAGAAGCTTAGCGCCAGCGTCGGGGCGCCAGGACCACACGACTTCGCCGTCCGCTGATGTTGCGTTCGTCGCTCGCAACAGCCGCGTCCACCGCATCTCACCGCAACGTTCGTGACGATCGCGACCCGCCCCTCATTCGCGTGAGACTCGCGGAGTTAAATCACTGATTTGCCCGACGGCGAAAGCGGATTATTTTTCGTGCGAGGGATGGACAGACTTTCGGTGATTTGCCCGTCGGGTTGATTTGTCGCGCCCAAAGCGGCCACATCGTCGTGGCGCTCGAAGCGAAGCAGGCCGTAGCGAAAACAGGATGCCGGTTTCAAAGGTTCAGCCGCTTGGACCCGCCAACGTCCGCTTTCAGATGCAAAGCGGGCCGAGCTTGGAGCGAGCCCTACGTCGCCTATTTGCTCCTATCCGACCAACGCAACACTCGACCCAGCGTCGGCTGCAAAGGGTGGGTCGGACGTGGCCAGACGCAACCAATCGCCGCAAATGACCCAATGGGGTTTGAAGGAGATTAGCAACCTTCGCTACGACAGCCCGTTATATTGGCATCACCGGCAAAAACACGGAGGCTCCGTAGGCGCCCGGTGGCTGAGAGACCGATTGCGCTCCCGCCTGCACAATATGGAGGAGCGCATGATCAAGCGTCGTCGCTTCAGGAACACCACTTTGGAAGAAATGCTCGCGGACCAGGCACAGCGTCTGGCGAGGCAGGCCCAGGGCATCCCGCCCGGCTACAAGAGACAGCGACTTGTTCGCAAAGCTCGGCAAGCCGAAACAGCTTCTCACATGATTGATTGGGTAATGTCGTCCGGACTGCAGCCGCCGAAGTAATAAGGCCGCCTCAGTAGGCGGCCTCCTTCATTTCGAATGTTACCTGTTGGCCCTTCTCAGACTCGTGGGTCCGCTTTGCGCCAAGAGCTGCCGCTACGCGACCCGCGCCTGACCCAACTCCGAGAAAGAGGTAAAATGCCTCAGGGTTACATCCGAGGAGCAACAACATGATCCCACAAATCCGTGAGCTAGTTCCGACCAGGATCGACTGGTGTGCCTCCGCGATCATAGGCAACACGATGCCGCCCCGAGATCCTGATGACGACGAAGAGGACGCGGACGACGACCAGGATGACGAAGAGAACGGAACCGACGAATCGCCGGTCGTGCGCGAGCCAGACGAAGACTAAGCAGGATGCGTTAGTATTGGCATAGCCTGAACTTCGGAGAGCATGATCCGCAACCAATGTGCGGCGCGCGGCCTCGGCTTCCAGGGCACCAACCAACACGAACGGGCGACGGTTCTCGGCGGAGCGACCTCTCGGCGTTCACTGGTGCAGGAGACTAGCATGACCCTCATATGGCTTGGTGTGCTGTTTGTTTTCGGCGGCGTGCTCCAGATGGTCTTTCAGCCAATCTGGCGAGGTCGATTAAGCGGCGGAAGGCTGCTTCGCTCCGGGCGTGACACACTGGAACCAGAAAGACCGGGTAGCGGCTTCGAAATCAAAGCCAATTGGCCTGGACTTGCGCTGGTCGCGCTCGGCGGTGCTTTCTTGCTGGCCGGAGCTGTCATCTGAGCTGAAACGAACCTCGTTAACGTCTCGGGCATAGCGCGCACCTCAGTGCTGTAGCCATGTATCTTCTTGGACCAGGAGCGGACACGAGAGGGGATTTCGTCTGTCAAGCTGGGGATTCCGGCTTTCTGTCTGGACGCTCAATAAGTTCATATATGGGAACGTGGGTGCATTCCGACCACGATTCCAGCGCGGCTCCGCAGACCGCGCAGATCGCGTCACCCGTATGCGGCATCAAGAACTTCTCTTCGGTGCGTCTGTACTCGGCGCCGCAATTGCATTGAACAATTGTCGCCATGCCCCGAGTATGCGCTTGGGAATGTGAATTTGCTATCGCGAACGCCACAACAAGAATATCGCCCCAGCATATGAGGGGCGCCTGGCGGTCGCTTGGCGAGCCATCCTTATTTTGACGTCGATCCAAGTGACGGAACGCAGCACATCTTCGTGAAGTGTCAGCGCTCCTTCCGCGTTTCTCCGGCCGTCAGCCAAAATCCAGTGCTATAAGAAGGGGTGTGGTTTTGTTTGCGTCGGCTGTGGGGCGGGACAATGCCAATCAATCGGCTGTTGAAAAATAAGTGCGCGCCGGAAGAAATCGAGCTTTTGAACAAGGCCTTCAACCACGCTCTCAACTTGCTGGGCGTGGTTGATCGTAACGACCCGTTTTGCGATATGGTCGCTCGCAAGGTTATCGACGTCCGCGCGACAGGCATTAGCGAGCCGCGCGAGATCGCGGAATTGGCTGTGCTGCGGATTGGCCTTCGGTAAGGCCGCGTCAGTCGGCAGCCTCTTTCATTTCGCCATTTCGCGAATGTCGCCTGCTGGGCCCATGGCTGAAGATCGCGACGTCGGCTCGTTGCGCGGTCAACCGGGGCTCTTAAGACAATCAGTTGGCGCAGCGGGTCGGCGGTCCAGCCTGGACGATCGCTCGACTGCCGAATTCGCATAGTCGCCTGCCCGCACTCTGATAATGCCGACGCTGTTGGAGGTCGCCGGCATTCTGACGCCCAGCCGCCCCGCGACCAGCGTATGACGTAAACTTGCTGAACCTGCGCCTCCCGACTTTTCACGGAGGATGCACAGTACGATCTGAATGCTCTTGTAAGGAGGAAAGGACATCCCATGCACCCAGCAATCATGGCCGTAATGGCGGCTACTCAATTGGTGACGCCCGTTTCCGAGACCATCCCAAAACTCAATGTCGAAGCTACCTGCAGAGGGTCGGTGGAAGCGGATAAGGCGATGGGTTTAGCCTTACCTCAAACCTTCGATAAGTGTATGAGCGATGAGAACTCAGCGCGTCAGCAATTGGACACGATTTGGCTTTCGTATTCCCCGACCATCAGAGTCCAGTGTGAGGGAGAGGCGACGGCCGCCGGCGACCCCAGCTATGTCGATCTCTTGACCTGTCTGCAGATGAGCAATGGATCGATCACGACCTCGACCACTGCTTTGAGGGGCGCGAGCAGAAAGAAAAAGGCGCCGAACTAGGCTGTGTATCGCGGCAGCGAGGAAACGTCGATCCCTAAAGCGGGATGACTTTTCTTCGAATCGTCATCCCGCTTTAGCTCTTTGTTTGAGCACGATCTCCGCGCAAACGCTTCGCGTTTGTCGCGAGGGAAATCCGCTTCACACTTTTCCGCATCATGCTCTAGCTTCGCCAAAGGCGATCCAAAACCATAGCCCTGACCAAGTTTCCGACGCCGGTCCAACGGCCAAACCGCGATTTGGTGCGCAAAATGCCGACGTCTTCAGCATCCGAACTCGCCACGAAGATCTTTCGCGCTTTGATAAATCGCCAGCTCAGCGGATTTCGCTTTTGAAACACCATCTGAACGTCATCTTGCAAGTATCCGGACAGGACGATGGGTGGCGGGGCGAACACTTCCGGCAATGTCGCGGACAAATTGCTGTCGGTCAGAACTTGCCATCGCGAGTGTCCGCCCATGAGCGGTGACCGCAAGCTGAATACCACTCGCCCTATCCTGGTTTCGCGGATCGCATAAGAACACATCGCACAAGGCTCAACGGTTGAATAGAGCGTGCAATCATCGAGGCTGGTCGCACGGAGCGTCTTCTGGGCCAAGGCAATTGCAACCATTTCGGCGTGTCGCGTAACGTCCTGTTCGACCTTGACCATGTTGAGGGATTCGCAAATGAACTGGCCTCGCCGAGCGATGACGGCCGCAAACGGGTATTCCCCGCTTTGACCCGCGGATTGGGCGAGAGCGATGCAGCGACGCATCATGATCGAATCTAACTCTGGGTCAGACATGCTCATGGGTGCCAGCAGACGCTTGCGCAGTTTTCTTCCACCTCGTGAACGATGTGTCTGCAACGTTCACTTGGTTGTTGCGAGGCTGCACCAAAAAGGAATGCTCCGCCTCTTGATTGCGTAGTTGGCCGCTTTGACTACACGAACCCTGCAAAACTAATGTTAGGTTCGCAGTGTTGACTATGCAGATTCGGAACGTCCAAGCCCCAATTGCGCGGCGCTTGCACGAGTCATGGGTTGGCACCAGCGCTTCTATTTCGTTATCCTCGGCCTTGTGGGGGCAGGCGGCGTTGGCGCCGCAGGCGACAGATTGAACGTCAGCCAGATGTTCCAGCCCGCTGGCCGATTTTCATTGGCGAATTCGCCGTAGGCCTTCAGGTTGAGATAGCCCTGCATGTCGCCGACCGGAAAGATATAGCCGAGCTGCGGTCCGGCGCCGCCCACCCGCGACTGGAAGCAGCCGACACGATTGCCGGAGCCGCTGTCACAGCCGAGCTGCTGGTAGACGTAACCCACGAGGCCGACCTGCCACTGCTTGGTCAGGAATTGCGATACGCCCCAGTCGAGGTGCATGTCGACGCCACTCTGATATTGAGTCGCAGGGTTGATGAAGTTGTAGGTGAATCCAAGCACCGCCGAAGCTTCGTGCCCAGTCTTCGGGTCGAAATAGGTGTAGCCGCCGCCGGCGTCGATCGCCCAGTGCCCGAGCCCCAGATTTGCAAGGCGGGATGACTCGTAGGCCCCGACCGGAATGTCCCCGGTGATGTAGGTCATGTAGTTGTGAACGCCGGAATTCCACTTCAACTGGAAGAACGGGATCAGATCGCCAAATGCGGTTAGCGAGCTATCGATGCTGTCGAACCGCGAGAACGGGAACGCGCCGCCCGGCGTCGTCAGTGTTCCCGTGAGTTGTCCCGCAAGTGATGTCGAGTTGTTGCCGTAAGCTGTTAACAGGACGGCAGAGGCCTGCGCGCCCAGCACGGGTGTCTCAAAAGTGTAGGTAGGGGCCACCAAGCCCAGATTGGCGGTTGCATTGACCCTTGCGTTCACGGTGGCCGTCAGATTTGCGGGAATGCCACCGATCGTGATCTCCCGTGCCCGCGCCACGTCACCGCCGGCGGAAACCGAGGTGCGATAGTAAATCGAAGTTATCGACCAACCCGGCTGTTGGGGGGTAGCCGCGAGGCTACCGAAGAAGCCGGGTATCCAAAAGCTGATGCCGCCTTCATCGGCCCGCGCCACATCATAGGGAAGCACAAGCAAGGTCGCAATTGCCGCACTCAACCGGCAGACAAAACCGGCCGTCGATATCGATTTCCCGCCCTTCATCCGCCAATCCCCCTTTTATTCCACCGCTCCTCCGTCACCGCCGAAGAACGATCCGGCATGCGAGGGACCGGAAACGAAAAAATGCTACCACAGCGCGTCTACGTGTGATCGATGCTTTCGCAACCTGTGCATCCTTAGCGAGAGACTGTGCCTTCCATGCCACAATTTCCGGGCTGAAAATACTTGGTGGTTTTGCCGATTCTGCATAGCGCCGCTGATTTGCGCCTTACGAACATTGTTTGAAAAATGCCCCTCAGAAGTTTCGCTGAACGCGAAGCTCCAGATGGACTGCATCCTGGTCCTTGAACTCGTAGCGCGTCGCAGGCTTCGGAGCTGCCGCCCCGAGGACCGCAGAGCCTTGGAATTTCTGGTCGAGGTGAAACCACTGCACTTCCGCCGAGAAGGTCAGGTTCTTGACGGGTGTCCAGCGGGTCACCGTGCCGAGTTGCGAGACGTTGAAGTCGGGATTGCAGACATAGTCGGCGCTCACCGCCTTGGCCGGCGTGGTGTAGTTGGCGCAGATGAATGCCTTGGCCGTGCCGTCGTAGCGGACCACCGAATAGCTGCCATAGAGGCTCGTCGACCAGTACGGATCCCAGTTGTGATTGAATGCGCCGCGGACGCCAAAGGCCTCGGTCAGATGCAGCGAGCCGTCGCCGCCGGCTGCGACCGGCAGGTAAACCGCATCGGTGGTGGCGCCGAAGCCGATGCTCTGATAGGCCGCCGGATTGCTGGAGCCGCCGAACATCGCAAAGCTCGGCGAGGTCGAATCCGTTCCGATGATGTATTTCGTGGCTCCCTTGGCGTAGCTCGCATCGAGCTTGATGTCATCGGCAGTGCCGGTCGGCAGGTTCTTGATTTGCAGGGCGGCCATCACCGCGCCACCCCATCTGGTGTCGGGGTGACCGCTGATCTCCGACAACGCAGTCGGCGCCGCGCCCGGCAAGCCGACTGCGCCGGCCGGCGCGCCAGCGGTGTTGAGGACGTTGTAGGAGGCGTTCACCTCATGCGCCGCTGCGGAAATCTGGAACAGGCCCCAGGCCTGATCGACGCGGATATTGCCGACGACCTCGGGGGCATGAACGCCGGCATAGGCGTTGCCGGTGTTCAACGTGGCATTCAGCGCCAGCGACAGATTGTAGACGGCGGTGCGGTCCCACACCGTAGGATCGTCAAGTCCGATGCTGCCGGTCACGCCGTTGCCGAAGTCCGCGGTGTACTGGATGTTGTTGGCACCGCTATTGTCACCGCTTTGGCCACCCAGCAGGAACGACGAGTTGTTGCCCGGAGTGCCCTGCCAGGGCGACGCGTAGGCGGACGCTGACTTGCCGAAGGTGAATCCCGCGAACTGGACGAAGAGATCATAGATGGCGACATAGCCGCCGCCGGGGGTGTCGAGCAGGTTCGAGTTCGCGACAGGAAGCGAGCCGTTGATCGAGTTCGGGTTGAAGGTGCTGCCCCCCAGCGTGGTGAACTGGAATTTGCTCGAAGCGAAGGTGCGGACCACGCCATATTCGGTAGCGGTGCGGGTATCGACCGTCAGCACCATGCGCGAGCGGTCGACGAAATAATCGAAATAACGGTTCCGCTGCCCGGCATCGCCATTCCACGCCGGCTGGCCGTGGGCGGCGCCGCCGTTGAAGGTGACGTCGGCACGCACATAGCCGCCGAGCTTGATGCAGGTGTCGGTGCCCGGAATGAAGAAGAAGCCCGCGCCGTACAGCGAGCAGGCCTTCACATATTCGACAGCCTTCGCCTTGACCGGCAGATCGGCCGCCTGGGCGCCGCCGGCGGCCATCAGGCCAGCCACCGTTCCGAGAACCAGATTCCGCGCCCTTTTCATTCCCGGGCTCCTTCCCGTGACTCATGCAGGTGCGTGCGCCAAGAGTGAATCCAAGACGGTCGGCAGGCAATACGTGCCAATGGACCGCGCGCAACTCGCTGGCCGGTTGTGATTTTTCTGCCACGCTGTCGGCATCCGCTGTCGTCCCCGCGAAAGCGCAGGCAGCCGTTGTGGCGCGAGCAAGCGGTTGCAGAGCTGTAGGGTGGGCAAAGGCGCACTTGCGCCGTGCCCACCATCTGGCGCCGTGCTCGCGATGGCGGGCACGCTTCCGCCTTCGCTCGTTAAGCTACGGCGGACAAGTCGCTTTGCCCACCCTACGGCGTTGCCGCGAGTTCTGATTCAAATGTCAAACAGCTCTCCGCTGTCATCGTCCGGCTTGACCGGACGATCCAGTATTCCAGGGGCAGTCGTGCTTGAGCCGAGAGGCTCCCGGATACTGGATGCCCGCCGGAGCCTGTCATCGGGCTCGCCGAAGGCGAGACCCGGTGGCGGGCATGACGGTGGAGTGTGAGGAGAGGATATAAGTTCGCATTCTCGCGGCACTTTGCGTCCGAGCTTTGCGACTACTTTCCACCCTCCTCGATATCAGAGGGCGCAGGGAAAGCCGGGTGCTGGTTGCACCCGTGGGTCCCGTGCAACAAAAAGCACGGGGGTAGGACCACAGGTTCAACCGAAGCATTCCGGCTTTCCCTGCGCGATGGTGTTACGGCTTACTTCGTGCTCTTCCCGGTGACCGGGCTTTCTTGCCACCGTCATCTCAAGCGCGAACTTGTTCGCGCGAAAAACTTAGCGCCAGCGTCGGGGCGCCAGAACCACACGACTTCGCCGTCCGCTGATGCCACGCTCGTCTGTCGCAACACCCGCGTCCACCGCATCCCACCGCAACGTTCGTGACGATCGCGAGCCGCCCCTCATCCGCCGTGAGACGCGCGGAGTTAAATCACTGATTTGCCCGACGGCGAAAGCGGAATGTTTTTTCCGCGAGGGCTGGACAGACTTTGGACTGATTTGCCCGTCGGGTCGTCGTGTCGCGGCCAAGCATCGAAATCGTCGTTGTGCGCAAAGCGAAGCAGGCCGTAGTGAAAGCAGGGAGCCGGTTTCGAAGGCTCAGCCGAATACCCTGTATGTCGGATTTCGGAGGTAAAAACGGAAATGGAAACTCGATCCGAAAGTGCCGCTTTTGACCGATCGGCAGCGACGAGATCATCGAGTAATGTGTCGTTTGTTGCGCTGCATGAGTCCGGTTGTGGCCCCAAACCGGACGTCGTTGCATCGCGAGACCTGCGCTGCGTCGGGATGTCCTGTTACCAAAAGTGCGGGACATCAAGAGCCAAGGGTTAAGCTATGTCATCCGTGGCTAAAATCTGCCGCGCGGTCTTTTCTTGTGCGATAATTCCTTCCAGCCGCGATATGTTCTCGAGCAAGCGCTGGCTGGTCAGCACAAGAGAGTAATAGCTGAATTGTGGATTCTGAAAATAAATCTCGAGCAGCTTTTCATAAGTAATAGTCATCACTTGCCCGTCTTCGATGCATTCGACGGTCGCGGTTCTCCGCTGATTGGGCGTAAGGAAACCGAGTTCGCCCATGAGACGTCCCGGCGGAAGCTCGACGCCGATTTCCCTGACCAAAAACGTTCCTGTGACCGTCAGGAACATTTCGGAAGCTGCATCATCCTTCTTGAACAATATGTCTCCCCGGCGATATCTGCGTTCAGTCATGAACGGTTTGAGCCATTCCAATGAGGTATCGCCCTCCGTCGCGATACGTGCCCTTTTGATGAGATTGAGCATTTGACGGAGGCGGATTGCATTGATCGGCAGCAAGAGCAGATAGAGGATGAAAGCCCCGACATTTCCCGAGAGCGCGCCATAGGCAACGAAGAACATGCAGCCGACCATGTTTGCGACGCGCAGCGGCACTATCGTCTGCATCAGCAAGGTAGCGGCAAGAAAGATGGCGCCAACGAGAGCGAACATGTTGGCGAGCGTGATGTTGGCGAGCACGATTTCCAGCAGCCGGTTGAATAGTGCGTCGTAGGTGATGTTGTTCGGATCGAGACCCATCTGAACCAGAATCTTTGCGATCCTGAGATTGTCCGCCGCCGTATCAAGAATGCGGTCTAGTATCGAAGCTGCACTGTTGGACCCCATCGGATCATCCTCCGCGCAAGGCTGTCGGTATTCGTCGGGTATCCCGGATACTGACAATTAAAGTCGGATAGCAACCCTTTGAGTAAGATTAGTAGCGGTCTCGGTGCATCGATCGATTTTACCTCGGGCGTTGGTTTCGGCAATTGCCCGCTCTCTAGTTGGTTTTGCCGTTGTATCTGTCCCTTAAGCTGAAGAGAGGTAACGCCGGTTCCTGTGCGACTTTCGCAAGTGGAGGGCAATAGCGTCGCAAAAATCGGGAACTTCCGAGTCTGGCCCGAAGCAGACTTCGCCGCGGGCCAGCCCGCCTACCGTGCGACGGAGCGAGCTGGTAGCCTTGCAAGAGCCGAACGGCCAGTTGCGCACAGCTCCGCCCGGCCGAGGTAAGCAGGCGCTGCCGAGTGTGCGGCGTTGATGATAGGGAGTGGTGAGATGATACTCAATCCAGATCATGTTACGATCGCAGTGGCGGACGCCGGCTCGGCGATCGCGTTCTTCGCGCTGCTTGGCTTCACAAAGGATCACGTCGCGACGATCGGCGGTGGCCTTCCCGCCCGGTACATGGGCATGCCGGGCATGAAAGCGCAGCACATCACCCTCGCGCTCGAAGGAGCGGATCCTCCTTTCGAGATCCAGCTGCTTGAGTTCGACCCGACACCAGGGACCGATCCGGGTGCGCACCCGACGAGTCTGCGACAACGGGGCTTCAATCACCTCGCATTCCGCGTCGACGACATTGAGGCGGCCACCGCGCACCTCCTGGCCCACGGCGTAACCGTGCTGAGCGACGAGATGGACTATATCAGCCGAAAGCTGCGGCTCTTCGAGGGTCCTGAGGGCATCACCGTTGAATTGGTCCAGCGGGGCGGCTGAGGCGCGTCTGGCTAGGGCCTCCTGGGCCCCGCTCGATTATAGACTTCCGCGCTTGCCCGGATCGTCGCCGTTGTAAGGTAGCTGTGTTCCCTCGACGCGCCTGTGCGGGCGCCGCCGGATGCGGTAGACGGAGGCCGGGGGAATATTCAAAGCCGTCCTCGCGACGAGGCTGGCCTTCAGCCCAAGACGATCTAGAATTGGCCGTGGCACCGGACAGCGCGGCCCATACGTGAACTGATAGAAGGTGCCGTCATCGCGCATGTGGCGGAAGGCGCCGCTGAGAATTGCGATCACCTTGCGCGGCGACATCGACAGGAGCGGAAGTCCGCTGACCACCGCGGCGGCGGGGGCCATGAAGGGCTCGTATTGCGAAAGCTGACGCGCATCCATCCACAGCACCCGCGCCCTCGGGAAGCGCTCTTGCAGCAAACGGACGAAGTCCGAGCCGTATTCGACCAGCAACAAGTCGCGTTCCGGAACGCCGCGCCGGATCAGCGCATTGGTGAAGGTGCCCGTCCCTGGTCCCAGCTCGATGACTGGCCCGGCGCCGGGAACGATCTCCTGCGTCATCAGACGAGCCAGCGTCTGGCCCGACGGGGCGATCGCAGAGACTTGCCTCGGATTTGCAACGAAGGCGCGGATGAACTCAAAGAAGTCCAAAACGGCAGCGGAACCCAAGGAGACGCTCCTCTCTGGTTGTGAGTAAAATTGTTCGGCACGAGTTTCCGGATTTTCTGGACGGCAGCGGTCGACCTCCAGCCGAGCCCGAGGCCGGAGCGCCGAGGCCGGCTCCTCGGCGCTACGATGCGATGTTGCGCTGCCTTGCCTCGCCTTGGGCGGCGTTGGAAAGAGCTTCCCACGCTTCCCAGGTGGCGAGGCGGTCGGCGTAGGCGGCACGGGCGCGCGGCAGACCTTCCGTGCCGACGAAGAACCGCAACGGCGGGTCCTCCGCGTCCACGATCTTCAGGATCGCATCCGCCGTTGCTTGCGGATCGCCGAATCCGAGCTTGGCACCCGCCGCAAACACCTCGGCTCGGGTATTGCCGTAGGCCGCGATGACGGGCGTGATCTTCAGCGAGGACATGCTGGCAAATCCCGTCGCGTACGCGCCCGGCTCGAGCATCGTGACCTTCAGCCCGAAGCCCTTGACCTCCTGCGCGAGGCTTTCATGAATGGCTTCGAGCGCGAATTTCGAGGCGTTGTAGAACCCAGTGATGGGCCCGGCGACGATGCCGGCGACGCTCGACACGCCGATGATATGGCCGCTGCCCTGTCGCCGCAGCAGAGGAAGCGCGGCCTGGATGACGCGAAGAGTGCCGAAGACATTCGTGTCGAACTCGGCGCGCACATCGGCCTCGAGCGCCTCTTCGATCGCCCCGACGAGCGCATAGCCCGCGTTGTTAAGGACGACATCGAGCCGCCCGAAATGCGCGAAGGCCCTGGTAACGACGTTCTGGACTGCCACGGCGTCGGTCACGTCCAACGCTAACGGCAGCACGGCGTCGCCATAGCGTTCCGCAAGATCGGCCACGTCCGCCAAGACCCGGGCGGTGGCCGCGACCTTGTCGCCACGCTTGAGGGCGGCCTCGGCCCAGATGCGGCCGAAGCCGCGGGATGCGCCGGTGATGAACCAGACTTTGTCTGACATGCGATCTTCCTTGGTGAGTTGACTTTCAGCAAATGCTGTCGGGTTCTTCGTATCGCTGGAGCAGCCAACCGGCAGTGGCGAACCACGCCAATGGACTTGCAGCAACCGCCAAAGAAGTGGGCCAGGCCGAAATCGAGGAGCTGCATGCAGCGGCCGCCTCAATGTTCATCCGGATTCCGTTGGCTAGTGAAGTTTGTTGCCGTGCAGCTCCCGCCAGCGGCTTGGCGTCACGCCTTCCCAATATCGGAAGGCTCGATAGAATGAACTCGCATCCTGATAGCCCAGGAGGCACGCGACTTCGTCAATTTCGGCCGACGGATCGGACAGAAGCTGCCGCCCGAGCTCTTGGCGCGCTTCGACCAGAAGATCGCGGAAGCTTGTGCCCTCTTCGGTGATGCGGCGCTGAAGGGTGCGCTCGCTCAGGCCTAGATCACGCGCAACGTCGGACAGCTCCGGCCGTCCGCTCGCAAGGCTGCGCTTGAGCACGACCTTGACCTGCTCCTTGATGGAGCTGCGCGCCTGCAGCTCTCCGAGTGCGGAGGCCAGGGCCGGCGTGAGCATCTCGAGCAGCGCCTGATTGTATCCGGGAAACGGACGATCGAGATCGGTCGGTTTCAGGATGAGCGCGTTGCGCGCCGCGCCGAAGCGGATGGGGCATTCGAAATATTTCTGGTAGACGTCACCCTTCGGACGAGGGCGGACGAGCTCGACGCGTTTCGGCGTCAAGTGCTGTCCAGTGCCACGACGCCCGAGCTCAACCAAGGACGCGAAGGTCACGTCCGTCGAAATCGCGGGCTCCGGCTCACTCGCGTGAGGCCATTCGACCGTGACGGCGCATTCGTCCTTGCTTTGCGCGACACTCAATTGCTCCGGCGAGCAGAGCCGCTTGAAACGCGCGATGCGAAGCAGCCCGTCGCGGTAATCCTTCGCGTAGAATGCGACGAGGCTCGAGGGGGGATGCACCGCCGTGTCGGTCCGCTGCACCAGCTCGATTCCGAGCCCGGGCTCCGGCTTCAGCTCCTCGAGGGCCTTCCAGAGAGCAAAGAACTGATCCGTGGTGACGTGCCCCTGCTCGTTCAGGTGCAAGGTCGCCGGCAGGCGCGCCTGCCGCAGCAGCGCGGGCGGCGGCACGCCGATGCGCTCGACCGTCTGCCAGAAGGCCTGTGGCACCTTGCATCTGTCTGCGGCCGCTCCACTCATGGCTGGTCCTAGCGCATCTGGCTCATGATCACGCGATCGAACATGCGGTCGCCGAACCATTCGCGGATCTTGATCATCGGCTGGGCGTATTTGCCGGCAACGTAGCGCGTGCGCGGCTTACTCTCCCTTACGGCCTTGGACACGACATTGGCGATCACGCTCGGATCGGTGCCGCGGCCCTGGCCGTACGCATCGCGGGTCGACTTCGCGACCGCCTGGGTCAGCTTGGCGTAGGGACCTGCACCCGACCGCTTGAGCAGCCCATTGGCGACCACGTCGCCGAACCCCGTCTCGATCAGGCCGGGCTCGACCACCACGACCTTGATGCCGAAGGCGGCGAGCTCGAGCCGGAGGCAATCCGACCAGCCTTCGAGCGCATGCTTGGTGGCGTGATACCAGGCGCCCAACAGAGTATAGATCTTGCCGCCCATCGAGGTGATGGATGATGGTGCCGGCGCGCTTCTCCCTCATCTTCGGCAGCAGAAGCTGCGTCAGTCGGGCTGCACCGAACAGATTGACCTCGAACTGGTAGCGTGCCTCCTCGATGCTGACGTCCTCGACGGGACCGTACAGGCCGAAGCCGGCGTTGTTGACGAGCACATCGACACCGTTCACCTCGCTGAGAATGGTATCGACCGCCGCCTTGATCTCGACCTCCTTTGAGATGTCCATGCGCAACGCCCTGGCTCCGAGCTCGACCAGGTCATCCATCTTGTCGATGTGGCGCGCGGCGACGTACACCTGAAAGCCGTCCTTGATCAGGCGTTTGGCGATTTCCTTGCCCATGCCCGAGGACGCCCCGGTCACAAATGCTGTCTTCTTGCGTCTATCAGTCATCTCAACCTCTCAGTGTTTGGCTAACCCTATGGCGTCCAGGCGCCGCGACACTGACGAAGTCCGCCAAAAGACTTGCACATTGCGCCAACCGACGCCAGCGAAGCCAAACAGAGAGTTAACGGCGGCAGGAATTTTTCTCCGAGGCACTGGATGACAATCCCAACCAGGCCGAGCTCCAGAACACGGCGCGACGCCTCTAACGGTCTCGGATGCTGGAGCCGCCGTGCGGCCCCGAACACCGGTTTCTGGCTTGTTGCGTCGAACGCGTCATCCGCGAACGCGATGGAAGACCCTGGTCTGTCCCATGGCCGAAATGCCCAGAAACCCCCTTAGGTGCATCTTGCCGTCCGTGAGCGCCGCCTTGCAGTTGTAGGTGCGTCCGGAGGAGGCATCGTAGATCGAACCGCCGCTCCACTCGCCGTCGGCCCAGCGGAGACCCGTCACGACGACGACATTTTTAAGCGAGCGCGAATGCAGCGCGGGGTCAGGGTTGTTGGCGTCCTTCTTGAAGGTAACGTTGTCGGCCTCGACGATCTCGTTCCCGTACAGCATGCGCGCCTGGATTTCCGATCCGGCCTTGTACATGTCGAGCTTGACCGTGCCGTTATCCGCCTCCCAAACTCCGACGATCGCGTCGGCCGGCAGCGGCTCGGCACTCGCCACAGGCGCAAGGAACAGGGCCGAGGTGGCGAGCGCGAGCACAAGCGCTGCGCGCCGTGAAAGTCGAGGTGTGTTCATTCTGAGAGTCCTTGATTTGTTAGGGGCGCGTAGGCAACCTGTTCGACACCATGCTCAGGCGATGGTGTGACCTGACCTCCGGTTACCTCACGAAACTGACCCTAGATGCTTGGGATGGGCTGCGCTGTGGCCGTAGACGCCAAATGAATTGCAGCCTCCGCCATTGGTCGAACCTCTTCGTAACGAACGCACTGGCGGAGCAGCCGATCGACGTGTTCTGATAGCCGCAGCCGTTCCCTTATTGGCGCTTCCGAGGCGCGAGGATCCGACCAGACGTCTGCTTTGCGCCAAGAAGCTGCCGCTCTGACGAGGTTGCCTCCTGCGTCGATATTGGCTTGTCTGCTCTTGCGCCGCTCTTCAGGATTCAGCGGGCATGATCTTTTGAATGCACAGCCTGATCGTCGTTTCCGCTGCTGCTCCCAGCCGGCTCCGCCTGTGCGATCTCGGCCGCGGCGATATCGCCCTTGCTGACTTCCCCGGTGTCGGCGATCCGCGCCTCTGCCGTTTCCTTCACATGCGCGGCCAGCGCCGGCAGGCGTTCGATCAAAGCGTGGAAATCCTGCGCGTCGAGCGCCAGCAGCCTCGTCTTGCGTGTCGCTGTCACGGTGCCGGAGCGGCTGGTGCGCTTGAGCAACGCGATCTCGCCGAAGAAGGTGCCGTCGGACAGCCTGACCCGCTGGCTCGGCAATTCGATCTCCACCTCGCCTGCGGTGATGAAATACATCGAGGACGCGACGTCGCCGCGGCGGACCAGCACTTCGCGCTGTTCGATGGTCTGGGCGCGCAACAGGCGCATGATATCCGCGATCTCGGCGGCGCCGAGATGGGAGAACAGCGGCACCCGCGCCAGCATGCCCCAGGTGACGACGAAATCGCGCCGGCGCACCTCGTCGGCGAAGGCGGTCGAGATGATCGCGACCGGGAGCGCGATCATGGCAAATCCGAACACGATCGCGAACGTCGTGACGATCTTGCCGAGCGGCGTCACCGGGATCACGTCGCCATAGCCGACGGTGCCGAGCGTCACCATCGCCCACCACATCGCCTGCGGGATGGTGCCGAACTTGTCCGGCTGGACCTTGTGCTCGATGGCGTAGAGCAGCGAAGCGAACAGCAGCACTGCGCCTGCGAGGATCACGAGGCAGCCGACCAGCGTGCGCCGCTCGGCGTGCAGCGCCGCCAGCAGCGAGCGCATCGCCGGCGAATAGCGCACCAGCTTCAAGAACGGCAGCATGCCGAACATCACCACCGCGGTCTTGTCGCCCAGCATCAGCGCGATCGCCGACGGCACGAACGCGATGAGGTCGATGATGCCGAAGCTCGAGAACACATATTCGATCCGCGCCCGCACGGCCGTCGTCGCGTGCAGGGAGTGACCGGCCACGCTCCAGATCCGCACCGCATATTCCAGCGCGAACACGATGACCGCGGCGACCTCGATGGTCGTGAACAGCGTCCCGAACGAGGCGTCGAACTCCGGCACCGACGCCAGGATCGCCGCCAGCACATCGATGGCGATGATCAGGACCAGCAGCCGGACCAGGCGCGCGCCGGGCGTATAAGGCAGATGATCGTGTTCGAGCAGCTCGTAGAGCCGGTCCCGCAACTCAGGGGCACCGCTCTCGCGCTTGCCCGGCATGGTCAATGAGATCGTGATGCGATTAGACGGAATCGCATCACGATCTCATCTCTTTGCTTGAGCATGATCTCTTCGGAAAACCGGGTCCACTTTTCCGGATCATGCTTTACACGCCGGCCAAAGCTTGCTCGATCGCGGATAGCGCCGCATTGGCCTTCCCACCGTCAGGTCCTCCGGCCTGCGCCATGTCGGGCCGGCCGCCGCCGCCCTTGCCGCCGAGCGCCTCCGATCCCTTGCGCACCAGATCGACCGCGTTGAAACGCGAGGTGAGATCGGCGGTGACGCCGACCACGATGCCGGCCTTGCCGTCCTCGGTGACGCCGACAATCGCGACCACGCCGGAGCCGATCTGCTTCTTGCCGTCGTCGACCAGGCTCTTGAGGTCCTTGGTCTCGACGCCCTCGACCGCGCGCGCCAGCAGCTTGACGTTGCCAACCTCGCGCACGCCGGCGTCCCCGCCGTTCGAGGCGGCGCCGCCGCCCATCGCCAGCTTCTTGCGCGCATCCGACAGGTCGCGCTCGAGCTTCTTGCGCTCTTCCATCAATGAGGCGATGCGCGCCGGCACGTCCTCGACCGAAGTGCGCAGCTCCTGCGCCGCGGTCTTCGCCAGCGCGATGGTGTCGTTGGCATGCTTGCGGGCGTAGCTACCCGTCAGCGCCTCGATGCGGCGGACGCCAGAGGCGACCGCGCTCTCGCTGGTCACCGAGATCAGGCCGATGTCGCCGGTGCGCCGCACATGGGTGCCGCCGCACAATTCCACCGACCAGCCAAACGCGTTCTGGCCCTGCTCGCGCGGGCCCTTGCCCATCGAGACCACGCGGACCTCGTCGCCATACTTCTCGCCGAACAGAGCGCGGGCGCCGGCTTCGCGGGCGTCATCGACCGCCATGACGCGGGTGGTGACCTCGTCGTTCTCGAGCACCACGTCATTGGCGATGTCCTCGACCCGGGCGAGTTCCTCCGCCGTGATCGGCTTCGGGTGCACGAAGTCGAAGCGCAGCCGGTCCGGCGCCACCAGCGAACCGCGCTGGGCGATGTGGTCGCCGAGCACCTGCCGCAACGCCTCATGCAAGAGGTGCGTCGCGGAGTGGTTGCGCCGGATCGCCGAACGCCTGCCGTGATCGACGTCGAGTTGCACCGCGGTGCCGGCCTTCAGCGTGCCCTGCTCCACCTGGCCGATGTGGACGAAGAGATCGCCGGCCTTCTTCTGGGTGTCGGTGACGCGGAAGGTGACGCCCTCGCCGGTGAGCACGCCGGTGTCGCCGACCTGGCCGCCGGACTCCGCATAGAACGGCGTCTGATTCAGGACCACCGCGCCGCTCTCGCCGGCCTTCAGGCCGTCGACCTCGGCGCCGTCCTGCACCAGTGCCGCGACCACGCCCTCGGCACGCTCGGTCTCGTAGCCCAAGAATTCGGTCGCGCCGAGCTTCTCGCGCAGCGGGAACCAGATGCTCTCGGTCGCAGCCTCGCCGCTTCCGGCCCAGGCCGCACGCGCCTTCTCGCGCTGGCGCTCCATCGCGTCGGTGAAGGAGGCCTGATCGACGCTGATGCCGCGCGACTTCAGTGCGTCCTGGGTCAGGTCGAGCGGGAAACCATAGGTGTCGTAGAGCGTGAACGCAGTGTCGCCATCGAACATGTCGCCCTTTTTCAGGCCGGCGCTCTTCTCATCGAGAATGGCAAGACCGCGCTCCAAGGTCTTGCGGAAGCGGGTCTCTTCCAGCCGCAGTGTCTCTTCAATCAGTTTCTCAGCGCGCACCAGTTCCGGATACGCCTGGCCCATCTCGCGGACCAGCGCCCAGACGAGGCGATGCATCAACGGCTCGCGCGCGCCGAGGAGCTGCGCATGGCGCATCGCGCGGCGCATGATGCGGCGCAGCACGTAACCGCGGCCTTCGTTGGAGGGCAGCACGCCGTCGGAGATCAGGAACGAGGACGCGCGCAGGTGATCGGCGATCACGCGCAGCGAGGCCTTCTGCTCGCCTTTGGGATCGGCGCCAGTGAGATCGGCGATGGCGCGGATCAGCGAGACGAACAGGTCGATGTCATAATTGTCGTGGACGCCCTGCAGCACGGCGGCGACGCGCTCCAGCCCCGCGCCGGTGTCGATCGAGGGCTTCGGCAGCGGATTGCGCACGCCGCCCTCGAGCTGCTCGAACTGCATGAACACGAGATTCCAGATCTCGATGAAGCGGTCGCCGTCCTGCTCCGCCGAGCCGGGCGGGCCCCCCCAGACCTTGTCGCCATGGTCGTAGAAGATTTCCGAGCACGGGCCGCACGGGCCGGTATCGCCCATCTGCCAGAAATTGTCGGAGCCGGCGATGCGGATGATGCGCGATTCCGGCAGGCCGGCGATCTTCTTCCAGAGATTGAAGGCCTCGTCATCGTCGATATAGACGGTCGCCGTCAGCTTGTCCTTCGGGAGCCCGAATTCCTTGGTGACCAGGTTCCAGGCCAGCTCGATCGCGCGATCCTTGAAGTAATCGCCGAAGGAGAAGTTGCCGAGCATCTCGAAGAAGGTGTGATGGCGCGCGGTGTAGCCGACATTGTCGAGGTCATTGTGCTTGCCCCCGGCGCGCACGCATTTCTGCGAGGTGGTCGCGCGCTGATAGGGGCGCTTCTCGACGCCGGTGAAGACGTTCTTGAACTGCACCATGCCGGCATTGGTGAACATCAACGTCGGGTCGTTGCGCGGAACCAGCGGCGACGACGGCACGATCTCGTGGCCGTTCTTCGCGAAGAAATTCAGAAAGGTCGACCTGATATCGTTGACGCTGCTCATAGCCATCCAACCGGAAAAGGGGCCCGGAATCCGCCACAAAAGGGTTAATCTTCCGGCCGAACGCTTTTAGACAAGGCGCACGGCGGTGTCCAGAAACTGTGCAAGCACATCATAGGCTTGCCGCGATCGCGTAAACCGGCCGTTGATAGTTGCCGCAGCCGCGTTGACAGCCTTGGCCGCGTCGTGTTTCCCTCTTATCTAGTATCAGTCACGTCGGGAGAGACCGGCCTTGAGCCGGCGCCGAAGGAGCAACCGCCCCGGAAACTCTCAGGCAAAAGGACCGCGTGACCACTGACATCTGGAAAGAGGCGCGTGAGGCTTCAAGCCGGGCGCGCCCGCCGACGGGATAATACTCTCAGGCAAAGCGACAGATGGGGCTTTTGGGTTTCCAGGGGATGGTCCCCAGGGAACCGCGAGGGCCCTACAATGCTTGCGCGAGACGAATCCGACCTCAAACGCACTCCGCTTTATGCGCTGCACCTCGCCCGCGGAGGCAAGATGGTGCCGTTCGCGGGCTACGAGATGCCCGTGCAGTATCCCGCCGGGGTGCTGAAGGAGCACCTTCATACGCGCGCCGCCGCCGGGCTGTTCGACGTCTCCCATATGGGCCAGCTCGCGCTGCGGCCGAAATCCGGCAAGGTTTCCGACGCAGCTTTGGCGCTGGAGCGGCTGGTGCCGCAGGACATCCTCGGCGTCGCGCCAGGACGGCAGCGCTATGCCCAGTTCACCAACGCCGACGGCGGCATCCTCGACGACCTCATGGTCGCGAATTTCGGTGATCACCTGTTCCTGGTGGTGAATGCGGCCTGCAAGGCCGAGGACGAGGCGCATCTCCGGCGACATTTGTCCGATGCCTGCGATATCGATTCGCTGTCGGGCCGCGCGCTGATTGCGCTGCAGGGGCCCAGGGCCGAATCGGCGCTGGCGAAAATTTGTGCAGACGCGCCGTCGATGAAGTTCATGGACGCCGGCCCGCGCCGCGTCGCTGAGTTCGACTGCTTCGTCTCCCGCTCCGGTTACACCGGCGAGGACGGGTTTGAAATCTCCGTTCCCGCGGAGCATGCCGAAGCGCTGGTGACCCAACTCCTGGATAATCCGGATGTGTTGCCGATCGGGCTCGGCGCGCGCGACAGCCTCCGGCTCGAGGCCGGGCTCTGCCTCTACGGCCACGACATCGACACCACGACCACGCCGGTCGAAGCCGCGCTGGAATGGTCGGTCCAGAAGAGCCGCCGCAAGGGCGGCGCCCGCGCCGGCGGCTTTCCGGGCGCGGACAAGATCCTCGACCAGTTCGAGCACGGCGCCCCACGGCGCCGCGTCGGCTTGAAGGCGCAGGGACGCGCGCCGGTGCGCGAGGGTGCGCCGCTGTTTGCCGATGCTGATACGGGCGAGGCGATCGGCAAGGTGACGTCGGGCGGCTTTGGCCCCAGCCTCAATGCACCGGTCGCGATCGGCTACCTGCCCACCCCGCTCTCCGCCATCGGCACCAATGTTTTTGCGGAGGTGCGCGGCCAGCGCCTGCCGCTTGCGGTCGCCGCCACGCCTTTCGTTCCCAACACCTATAAACGCTAGAGGACACTTTTCATGACGACGCTCTACACGTCCGACCACGAATGGCTCAGCATCGAGGGCGATGTCGCCACGATCGGGATCACCGATTACGCGCAGCAACAGCTCGGCGACGTCGTGTTCGTCGAGCTGCCGAAGGTCGGGCGCGCGCTAAAGAAGGCGGAAGCCGCCGCCGTCGTCGAATCCGTGAAAGCGGCCTCCGACGTGTACGCGCCGATCTCGGGCGAAGTGCTCGAGGTCAATGACGCGCTCGCCGCCGAGCCGGCGCTGGTCAATTCGGATGCCGCAGGCAAGGCCTGGTTCTTCAAGCTGAAGATCGCCGACAAGGGCGAACTCGGCGGCCTGATGGACGAAGCCGCCTACAAAGCCCACACCGCCTGAGAGGTTGCCATGAACGCGCCGTTCAAACCGACCAGTGAAGCCGCGGCCACCTTCGTGCGCCGCCACATCGGCCCCTCGCCGCGCGACGTCGACGCGATGCTGCAGACCGTCGGCGCCACCAGCCTTGCCGCGCTGATGGGCGAGACGCTGCCCTCCTCGATCCGGCAGAAGGCCCCGCTCGATCTCGGCCGCGCGCTGAGCGAGACCGAGGCGCTGGCCCACATGACCGAGCTGGCCGCGCAGAACCAGGTGTTCACCTCGCTGATCGGCCAAGGCTATTCCGGCACGATCCTGCCGGCGGTGATCCAGCGCAACATCCTGGAAAATCCGGCCTGGTACACGGCCTACACGCCCTATCAGCCCGAGATCAGCCAGGGCCGGCTGGAAGCGCTGTTCAACTTCCAGACCATGATCTGCGACCTCACCGGGCTCGACGTTGCCAACGCCTCGCTGCTCGACGAGGCAACCGCTGCGGCCGAAGCGATGGCGCTCGCGGAACGGCACTCGCAGGTGAAGGCGCAGGCATTCTTCGTCGACCACGAAGTCCATCCGCAGACGCTCGCGGTGCTGCGCACCCGCGCCGAGCCGCTGGGCTGGAGCCTGATCGTCGGCGATCCCCTCACCGATCTCGACAAGGCCGACGTGCTCGGCGCCCTCCTGCAGTATCCGGGCACATCAGGCGCGGTGCGCGACCTGCGGCCCGTGATCGCAGCGCTGCGTGCCAAGGGCGCGCTCGCGATCGTCGCCGCCGATCTTTTGGCGCTGACGCTGCTGGCGTCGCCGGGCGAGCTCGGCGCCGACATCGCGATCGGCTCGGCGCAGCGCTTCGGCGTGCCGATGGGCTATGGCGGCCCGCATGCCGCCTACATGGCGGTGCGCGATGCGTTGAAGCGCTCGCTGCCCGGCCGCATCGTCGGTCTGTCAGTGGATTCGCGCGGGATGCCTGCCTACCGGCTGGCGCTGCAGACCCGCGAGCAGCATATCCGCCGCGAGAAGGCGACCTCCAACATCTGCACCGCACAGGTGCTCCTCGCCGTGATCGCCTCGATGTACGCGGTCTATCACGGCCCCGAGGGCCTCACTCATATCGCGCGCAATGTGCATCGCCGCGCGTCCGTGCTGGCGGCGGGATTGCGCAAGCTCGGCTTTGCGCCGACGCGCGAGGCGTTCTTCGACACGCTGACCGTCGAGGTCGGCGCGAAGCAGAGCGAGATCGTCGCTCGTGCGCGCACGGAGAAGATCAATCTGCGGATCGGCGACAGCACGCTCGGCATCGCCGTTGACGAGACCACGACGCCCGAAATCATCGAGGCGGTGTGGCGCGCATTCGGCGGGACGCTCGCCTATGCCGACATCGAGACCGGCGCGCGCGAGGCGCTGCCGACGGAATTGAAGCGCACCACCGCGTTCCTGACCCATCCCGTGTTCCACGCGCATCGCTCCGAGACCGAGCTGCTCCGCTACATGCGCAAGCTGAGCGATCGCGACCTCGCGCTCGATCGCGCGATGATCCCGCTCGGCTCCTGCACGATGAAGCTGAACGCGACCACGGAGATGGTGCCGCTGACCTGGCCGGCGTTCGGCAGCCTGCATCCGTTCGCGCCGGCAGATCAGGCCAAGGGCTATCAGGCGCTGTTTACGCGATTGGAAAAATGGCTGTGCGACATCACCGGCTATGCCGCGGTGTCGCTGCAGCCGAATTCCGGGGCGCAAGGCGAATATGCCGGCCTGCTCGCGATCCGCGGCTATCATGCCGCGCGCGGCGAGGCGCATCGTAAGATTTGCCTGATCCCCTCCTCCGCCCACGGCACCAATCCGGCATCCGCCGCGATGGCCGGCATGGACGTCGTGGTGGTCGCCTGCGATGCGCGCGGCGACGTCGATGTCAACGATCTCCGCGCCAAGGCGGAGAAGCATTCGGCGAATCTTGCGGCTGTGATGATCACCTATCCGTCGACGCATGGCGTGTTCGAGGAGCACATCAGCGAGATCTGCGATATCGTGCATGCCCATGGCGGACAGGTCTATCTCGACGGCGCCAATTTGAACGCGCAGGTCGGACTGTCGCGGCCCGGCGATTACGGTGCCGACGTCAGCCATCTCAACCTGCACAAGACGTTCTGCATCCCGCATGGCGGCGGCGGCCCCGGCATGGGCCCGATCGGCGTGCGGGCGCATCTGGCCCCTTATCTGCCCCGCCATCCCGCAACGGACGGCGGCACGCCGCACCCGGTCGGGCCGGTGTCGGCCGCGCCGTTCGGCTCAGCGTCGATCCTGACCATCTCCTACATCTACATCCTGATGATGGGCGGCGAAGGCCTGACGCGCGCCACCGAGATCGCGATCCTCAATGCCAACTACATCGCCGCGCGCCTGCAGGCGCATTTCCCGGTGCTGTACCGCAACGCCAAGGGCCGCGTCGCGCATGAATGCATCGTCGATCCGCGGCCGCTGAAGACCTCGGCGGGCGTCACCGTCGACGACATTGCAAAACGCCTGATCGATTACGGCTTCCACGCGCCGACCATGAGCTTCCCGGTGCCGGGCACGCTGATGATCGAGCCGACGGAATCGGAATCCAAGGCCGAGATCGATCGTTTTTGTGATGCCATGATCGCGATCCGCCAGGAGATCGCCGAGATCGAGAGCGGCCGCTTCAAGGTCGAAGCCTCACCGCTCCGGAACGCGCCGCACACCGTGCACGATATCGCCGACGACGAATGGAATCGCGCCTATAGCCGCACTGAGGGCTGCTTCCCCGACGGCGTCTCTCGATCAGACAAATATTGGAGCCCGGTTGGCCGCGTCGACAATGTCTACGGCGACCGCAACCTGGTGTGCTCCTGCCCGCCGGTGAGCGATTACGCGCAAGCTGCGGAATGAGGTGACCCCGTCATTCCGGGGCGCGCAAAAGCGGGCCCCCGGAATCTCGAAATTGCAGAATTGTAGGATGGGTAGAGCGCAGCGAAACCCATCGCGCCCGTGCGCTTGGCGGCAATGATGGGTTTCGCTGCGCTCTACCCATCCTACGGCCGTGTCACGGCGCGACGAGCCTCGGATTCCAGCGCCAGAGGTTATCGTTGGTCAAATGTGTGCCGCCCCACCAGCGGTCGATCGGGTTGTGGCGGCTGAAATCTTCCTTGTGGGCGACGACGGCCTTGCCAAACTTAGTGAGCGACAGCCGGCTACGCAGGAGCGCCGTATGCCGGTCCCGCAAGTTATCCCGTCTGATCGTCCGCAGCTCTTCGTCGAGTCCCGCGACCGCAGGGGTCGGGCCGAGCCCAAGCCCGTCAAGCAGGTAACCCCGCTCCCACTCGTTGAAGACGCGCGTTTGGCGAAGCTTCCTGAGGTGGAAAAGCGGGTTGATGTTCGCATAGCCCCTTGAGATCAGCTCCAGCATCCGCATTTCCGTAGCACCCAGCCCGGTGGAAGCCGAGGGAAGCTCTTCGAGCAGATCAATCAGAGTTCGCCTGAGCATCGGCAGCGCACTCAAATCCTTGCCCAGGAGGTGAAAGCAAGGTTCTGACGTCGGCGCCCTATACGCCTGCCAGCTCATGCTTCCCGTTTCAAGCATTGCCCCGGTAACATCGACTTTGCGAACGTGCTGCGCGGCCGGCCCCTCGTGGTCCATCATGATCAGATCGAAGTCGACAATGCGCAACTTCAACTTGGCTGCTGTTTCCGGGTAGGAACGAAAGAAATCAAGCAGCAAGATCAGCTTCAACTGATCATCGGGCTCTGGATCAAACCATAGTTCGATAGTCTTGTATGGCTTGCAGAAGTCGACCAAGGCGAGGTCCTTGCGAGCTTCGCTGTCGTTGCGAAACTCGCCGACGAAGTCCGACCAATGAGATCCCGGACCGTGTTGCTCCGAACGCGCGGCGACATAGGTGGCGAGATCGTCGGGAGACGGCAAGCGCCCCCATACAAGACGAGTGGTGAAAGGAATGACAGCTTCAGCGAGGTCCATGCGCATGAGGCCGTAGCCGGACGAACTGGTCAGGATCAGGCGCTTCATGGCCCCCTCGGCAATCGCGCAAAAAACAAAACGGGCGCCGAAGACGTCGGCAACTCAACGTCCTCAGCGCCCGCTTCCCGCGAAGAAATCGGATATTTCGAAAAAACTTACTCTTCCGCCGGCTCCTCGCCGTCGGCGTCACGCTCGGGGGTGCCCGCGAGGATCTGCTCGGCGATCAGGCCGGAGTTCTGCCGGATCGCAAGCTCGATCTTGCTGGTGATATCGGGGTTGGAGCGGAGGAACGCCTTGGAGTTCTCGCGGCCCTGACCGAGCCGCTGGCTGTCATAGGAGAACCAGGCGCCGGACTTCTCGACGATGCCGGCCTTGACGCCGAGGTCGAGGATTTCGCCCATCTTGGAGACGCCTTCGCCATACATGATGTCGAACTCGACCTGCTTGAACGGCGGCGCCAGCTTGTTCTTCACCACCTTCACGCGCGTGGTGTTGCCGACCACCTCGTCGCGCTCCTTGATCGCGCCGATGCGGCGGATGTCGAGGCGAACGGAAGCGTAGAACTTCAGCGCATTGCCGCCGGTGGTCGTCTCGGGCGAGCCGTACATCACGCCGATCTTCATGCGGATCTGGTTGATGAAGATCACCATGGTGTTGGACTTGTTGATGGAGGCGGTGAGCTTGCGCAGCGCCTGGCTCATCAGGCGCGCCTGCAGGCCGGGCAGCGCATCGCCCATCTCGCCTTCGAGCTCGGCCTTGGGCACCAGCGCCGCCACCGAATCGACCACCAGCACATCGACCGCGCCCGAACGCACCAGCGTGTCGCAAATCTCCAGCGCCTGCTCGCCGGTATCCGGCTGCGAGATCAGAAGCTCGTCGATATTGACGCCGAGCTTACGCGCATAGACCGGGTCGAGCGCGTGTTCGGCGTCGATGAAGGCACAGATGCCGCCCTTCTTCTGCGCTTCCGCCACCGTGTGCAGCGCCAGCGTGGTCTTGCCCGACGACTCCGGCCCGTAGATCTCGACGATACGTCCCTTCGGCAAGCCGCCGACGCCAAGCGCGATGTCGAGCCCAAGCGACCCCGACGATACCGTCTCGATATCCATCGAGCGGTCGCTCTTGCCGAGCTTCATCACCGAGCCCTTGCCGAACTGGCGCTCGATCTGGGACAGCGCAGCAGACAGAGCTTTGGATTTATCCATAGAGGATCCTTCGACAATACGCAGCGTAGTGGCGGACATTGGATGTGCTCCTTATGACGGGGATTCGCTAGCGGGACAAACGGGGCGCGATTAAGAAATCGATGGTTTATTGCGTTGGAAATTCTGTACCACCTTTGTTCCATGTTCGCAATATGTTCTTTTTGCCCCCAGCCACTTCGAACCAAACCTGCACCGTCCGAGTTGCCCGTCCATCATCGGCAGCGGATCCGCCCCGTAGGCGTCGGTGGCTGAGAGACCAATCGCGCTCCCGCCTGCATAAATCTGAGGGAGCCCGAACATGATCGACTGGCGCACCCATATTTGCCGCCCGTCCCGGATACAGGACGATATCATCGCTACACGGTCGCGCGAGATCGTCGCCCAGTCCTTCGAACTCCTCGAACAAAGTGCAAAGCCTGACACGTTCCTGGGACGTCAAAGCTTTGAGCCGTTTCCGAGAGAGGGCGACAATCCGTAGTTCTCCGACCGAGAACGAAGTTCCTTTCGAGCTTAACGCAAGTTAGCGGGCATCCGGGTTTCCTTCCTTGCGAGGGAGCATCTCTTCCGTTCCGGAATTGTCTTTCAGACAGATCAGAACGGGAAATGCCATGAGGAACACGCTGCAAGACCCGCGCTACTGGCGAGAGCAAGCGGAGGAAACCCGTGCCAAAGCAGAGTCGTTTGCGTACCGTAGCTCGCGCGAAAGGCTGCTTAAGATCGCCGAAGAATATGAGCGGCTGGCTGTCTACGCCGAGCAATGGCAGTTGCAGCAATAAGGCCGCCATCCCGTCGAGTTGGTTGGGAAGAACTAGCAGTCGTGAACTCGACTGCGATCGATCAGGCGCTCGCGCAGAGCTCGTCGTGTGCCTTGCGAAGGTTCCTCGAACACGCGCTCCAGATCGACGCTTGCGCGCAATGGCTTGCTCGCGGCATCCGATCGCCGCCGACGGCAAGCAGTGGTGCGACAGCCCGCGCAGACCTGCAGTCCCATCGCCCAGCTACGATTGCTCCGCCCCGATGACAGCGATCGTCCGCGACTGAAACCCAATGTGGGCGAGCACCGGGTGTCCATGTACCGATCGAGCCCGCGCGGGCGCCGTAGTTCTCCGGACAAGAACAAAGTTCCATCAAAATGTTCGCGATTTGGTGCATCTGCCCGAGAACGCACGAGTTTTCGAACGGGCCTGCTTGACGGTATCCCTCCACACCTGACGGATCGCCGCGACCGTCACGTTTTCGAGATAGTTCCGTCACGCACCGCTTGAAGCAGTTTGATCAAACGCGTCGGGAACGGCGTGTCCAAGCGGAACTGCCAAACCCTGGGAAAAATATGCAGCCGCTGGAACGGTCGAATTCGATCGATGTTAACCTGCGTTAAACTCGGGGACGGCGATTGAGGTTTGGGAATACCGGGACTGGCGATCGGATCGCGCAAGGCTGCGGCAACTGCCCTTCGGCAGACTGCAAGGTGGCGCAACATTCGTTCGGCCCGGAATACCGCCGGGTGTGCGGAGCCTAAAAGATGATCCATAAAGGCGTCGAATATACCGTCACACCGGCCACCCCCGGTGTGTGGAAGTGGCAGTTTCAGATCGGCGATACAATCAAGACCGGCAAGACCGAGGCGAAGCTTCAGTTGCTCGCGATCCGACGGGTTCAGTTACGCATCGACCGCGAGCTGAAGAAAGCCAGCCGCGAAGCGAGCAGCGCCGCAGGCTCATCATTGCGCTGACAGCACTCCCGTAAACAACCGGGATTGATCTTTCCCCCGTCAGGACCTCCACTGAGTTTTTACTCCCAGTGGGTTGCCGGTCGGCGGCCATTGATGCGCCGGTGCCATCTCATGCCGCTCTATTTCTTTCGCATCCGAACCGCCGACGGCACCGGCATCTGCAACGACGGTGCCGAGTTCGCTGATCGCGACGCTGCTTGGAAGGAGATGACGCGTGTCTGCGCCGACATGATCGGCGGCGTGTCGCGTCATCTTCAGGAAAATGCGGAGTGGCAGATAGAACTGCTGGACGAGGCCAAGAGCCTGGTCTTCCGGATCCGGCTGGTCGCGAAAACGCTGGAGTAGATCAACAGGGAGTCTGGCTCGTCAATCGGCGCTGGCGAGACGCCGCATCGTGAATTCGATCCGGTCGCCGGGCAATTCGCGCCAGCTTTCCACCGCGCTCATATAGGCGGCCTTGGGATACCGGTTGAGGAAGTCGCGCGCCTTCAGCCGCGCCTCGTCGCGTGGCAGGGTAAAGGTCTCGCGCAGGAAGCCGTCGCCCCGCTTTCGCCGGGCGGCCATTCGGCTCGCGAGATCACGCGGACGCAAGGCCATGTCGCAATTCCAAACCAGGTGACGACAGGTCAAATATAGGGCGAGCGGAGACCGAATCCGAGTCTCCGCGCGGGCCGGCGCTACTGCTGCGCGCTGCCCGTCTTGGTCTTCGGCTTGGCCGGGGTAGCGGCTTTGGGGGCCTCGCTCCGCACATTACCCCACGGATCGGATGAGGTCTTGGCATCCGGAATCTTCTTCAGCGATTCCCTGTAGGCCTTGTCCCTGACCTGGTCCTGCTCGATCTCGTCCGGCGTCTTCGTCGGCCCGTCGGAAAGCAGATTGATATGGGGGGTCGATATTTGCGCATAGGCCGGTGTTGCCAGCATCGCCACGACAGCGATGGCGCTCAGAATTCTCATGAAATGCTCCCTTGCTACTCCCCTGGGGATTGGCCTCGCGTATAGCATCGCCCAAGCCGCACCGCAAAGCAGGGCCTCGGGCCTGATCCGGCGCCAAAAGTCTGGCAATTTCAAGCCGGCCGCCCTGCTGTTCCCTTGCCCGAAATGCCCTCTAGAATACCGTCATCATCCAGGGAGAGGAACGAGCACCCCATGCAGCAGGAAGAGGTCACGGAATTCGGCATTGATGATGCGCGGCGGGTGCTGGCCGAGGTCTTCGCCCCCTGGGTGCTCGATCTCAATCTCTCGATCGAGGGCTTTGATGCTGCGCCGCCGCAGGAGGCCGGCGCCGATTGGCAGCCTGGCGCGCTCTTGCGCATGCCGTTCTCCGAGCGGCTGTGCCGCAACGGCGGCGTCGTCTGCGGCCAGGCACTGATGGCGTTCGCGGATACCTCGATGGTGATTGCCAACCTCGCCGCCAACCGCAGCTATCGGCCGATGACCACCGTCGACCAGACCACGCATTTCATGCGCGCGGTCAGTGCCGCCGACGTGCTGGCGGACGCCCGCGTCGTCCGCCTCGGCCGCACCATGAGTTTCGGCCGCGTCACGCTGCTCTCCGCCACCGACAACAAGCCGGTGGCGATGGTGTCGAGCGCGTTTGCAATGCTGTGACCGCACAGCATTGCTTAGCGAGCATCGCTCCGGCGACGCCAGCGCCACGCCCCAGCCGCCATGAGCGCAACAACGAGCCCCGCCGAAATCGCACCGCCAAGGAAGCGTCCGCCCGGCCGGTCGATCGTGCGCGACCACAGCGATGGCGCTTCGCCCTGCCGCGGCAAACGGAAAGCCACTACGCTGTCGCCGATCGTGGTGCCCGCTTCCGAATGGCCGCCGGCGCTGATCACGACATATTGCTCGCCCCTCCACAGATAGGTCATGGGATTGGCAACGCCTGGCACCGGCAGCCGGCCCTGCCACAACTCCCGGCCGGTTTTGGCATCGAACGCGCGCAGATAAGCATCCATCGCGCCGGTGAAGACGAGCCCACCCGCGGTGACCACGACGCCATTCACCAGCGGCATGCCCCAGGGGCGTGCAATGCCGAGCGGCGCGCGATCCTCCGTCGTGCCGACCGTCGAACGCCAGAGAATCTTGCCGGCCCTGAGGTCAACCGCGACCATCTCGCCCCAGGGTGGCTTGTTGCACAGCAATCCGAGCGGCGACATCACCACTGCGCGCGACATCGCGAAAGGCGCGCCCTCCTGCCGGCCGAAATCATGGCCGGGCGGCGGATTGAAGCCAATCGCCTGCTCGCGCGGGATCAGCTTCACCAGATGCACGGCACGGCTGACATTGGCGTAGAGGATCTGATGGACCGGATCGAACGCGACGCCGCCCCAGTTCACGCCGCCGCCGGTGAATGGAAACAACAGCGTGCCTTGCGTCGATGGCGGCGTGTACAGGCCCTCGCTGCGCGCGCTTGCAAATTGCTCCTTGCAGGTGGAGCGGCCGAGCAGCGGAAACGGATCGAACGCGTCGTCGACCGAGATCTTCTGTGGCACCAGCGTCGGCACATGGGTCGGGAATGGCTGCGTCGGCGAAGGCCTCTCGCCCTCCGCCGCGCCTTGCGGCACCGCGCGCTCCTCGACCGGCCACACCGGCCTGCCGCTGTTACGGTCGAGCACGAAGAGGAAGCCCTGCTTGGTCGGCTGGATCACGACATCGCGCATCGCTTCGCTGACATCGATCCGCGCCAGCGTCGGCTGCGCCGGCAGGTCGTAGTCCCATAGATCGTGATGCACGGTCTGGAACGACCACACCAGTTCACCCGTCTCGATCCGCAGCGCGACGACCGAGTTGGCATGCTCGTTGTTGCCCGAACGCTTGCCGCCCCAGAAATCCGGGCTCGGCGATGTCGTCGGCAGGAACAGCAGGCCGCGCGCTTCATCCACCGACATCGGCGCCCAAACATTGGCGTGGCCCGCCTCGATGCCGTCATGCCGCAGCGGATCGAAATTCCAGCGCGGTGCTCCGCTGCGCGCATCGAAGGCGCGCACCACGCCGCGCGGTGCGTCGACGCGGCGGTTGTCGCCGATCGCAGAGCCGACCACGATCGCGCCGCGGCCAACCACCGGCGGCGAGGTCACCTGAAATTCGCCCGGCCATTCCAGCGTCATGCCGATATCGAGCCTGACCTCGCCGGCATTGCCGAAACCGGTGCAACGAATCCCGCTCTTGGCATCGAGTGCGATCAGACGGGCATCGTTGGTGCCCATGAATATCCGCGATCGGCAAACGGCCCCCGCAGGCGCATTGTCGTCGACCCAATAGGCGACGCCGCGGCAGACATAGCGGTTGGCGGGACGCTGGCGGGTGCTGATACCGGGATCGTAGCGCCACTTCTGCGCGCCGGTCCCGGGATCGAGCGCGATCACCTCGTTGAACGGCGAGCAGAACACCAGGCTGTCTTCGACGAACAGCGGCGTCGCCTGGAATTTCGTCCGCCGCATCACCTCCGGCGCGCGGCGGTCGAGATCGCCGGTCCGGAATTCCCAGGCGCGGATCAGGTTGGCGACATTGTCAGGCGTGATCTCTTTGAGCGGCGAGAAGCGCGATCCGCCGCGATCGCCACCCCAATGCTCCCATGCAAGGGCCGGCGTCGCGACACACAACACGGCAAGCAGGCGGACGAGATGGCGCATGGCGTCCCGCTGAAGATGCGGTCATGGACTGCTGCATCTTCCCCGGATGATTTACGCCATTACCTGGTCAGTATCCACTCCTGCGACCGCTCCAGCCATCGCCGCCGCGGCCGCCATAGCCACCATAGCCGCCGGGCCGGCCATAGCCACCGCCGACGCCGATCCCGATTCCGATCGAGACCGGCGGTCCGGCGGGTTCGTAGACGACGCGCGGCGGCGGACGGCGCACGACCACGACGTCCTCCTCCTCGACGAAGCGGCGCGGCGGCGTGCTGGCGCGCTTGGGCGGCGCCGGCTCGGCGCGCTTCCTGGCCGGCGTATCAACCCTCTTGATCGGCGCCGGTTGCGACGGCGCGTTGCAGGGACAGGTCAGCGCGGCGTTGGTCGCGGGCACGCTGACGGGCGCTGCGAGAGCCAGCGCCATGTTCGGGCGGTTGCGCTGCCGCTCCTCCAATTTGCGCGCGGTCGCGGTGAGATCGCTGTCCGGATATTGCGCGAGGAACGCGCGATAACCGGCCGCGGTGTTGATCAGGACGGCCTTGTTCCAGGCCACCATGCGGCGATGGCGATCGAGCCAATCACGCGCCTGCAGCCCGCGCGGCGTCGAGGCATAGAGCGCAGCAAAGGCTTCATAGGCCTCGTCGGTGCCGTCGGCGACGATGATCTCATTGGCCGTGTCGACCGGCTTGCCCTGCAAATCGCGCTTCCACTCCTCGACCGTGCGCTTGGCCGATGCGAGTTTCGGCGCGGCAGTGTTGGTGCCGGCGGCATCAGCTACGAAGCGGAAATCTTCGGTCAACGACGAACTGTCCCACGGCGTCTGCCGGCCAGCCGTCGCCTTGTTCACCGCGACACGAACGCGCTTGAGGGTCTCCTCGATCGGCGCCGGCTCTTTCGCTGCCGCGAGCAGCGCCGTCGTGTAGGGACTGTTGCTGCCGTCGCCGTCTTCGGCTTCCGCACCAGGCGAGGTCGAGAACGACACGAAGGTGCCGGGCGCGCCGGTCTTGGCGTCGACAATCGCAAGTCCCTGGCCGGCGCTCTTGAGCTGCGGGAATGGATTGTTGCGGCACGCATCGAGCAGAAGGATGCGCATCTTGCTCGGCACCGAATTCAGCGTGTTCAGGACATCATTGAGGCGCACCGCCTGGATCGGAATGTCGGCCTCGCGCTTCGGATCGACGTCGGTCGGAACGAGGAAATTCTCGCCATCGACCTGCAGGCCGTGTCCGGCATAGAACACCAGCGCCACCGTGTCGGCGCCCTTCGCCGCGACGTCGCCGGCGAATTCGCTGACTTTGGCCCGCAATTCATTCTGCGAGAGGTCGGACGCCGATAGCACCTGGAAGCCCGAATCGGTGAGAAGTTGCGTCATCGCCTTGGCGTCATTGGCCGGGTTGGGCAGCACCGGCACTGATTTGTAGGCGGATTGTCCGATCACCAGCGCTAGCCGGTTCTCGGCCAAAGCGGGACAGGCGCCGAGCAGCACGGCAGCGGAAACAAGCAGTCTGGCGAGCGAGCGGCGCGACATCGAACGATCTCCGGCAATGCGATGGCTTGCCGGATTGGTCGTGAGGTTTGACGGCAAGGTTCATGCGCCGGCTCACGTGTCGCACGCCCCCATCGACATTGTCGCATTATTCGACGATGGATTGCCGTCAGATCACTTCGATTTCTTCGCAGGCTCCGTCGGCCGCGCCACGCCCCAGGGATCGTATTTCTCCTTGGGCTCGGGGATGCGTTCGAGCGCGGCCTTGTAAGCCTTCTCGTCGACCTTCGGCTTGCTGTCCTGCTTGCTTCCGGCCGCGTCGCCGCGATGCCGCTTGCCGCCCATCTGGGCATGGGCTGGCATCGCCATCAGCGCCAATACCGCCGCGGCGACCGTTAACTTGCGCATTGTTACTCTCTCCCTGCCACTCCGCCCCGGTATCTTCATACTGGAAAACGGCAGCATGGCGTGCCCCGGACCAATTCAGCAATAGTTGATCGATAGCGCGCCATTCGGGGGCAGCCAAGTTTATTCGCGCAGGGTAAGTACCTCGAATGGGGTGGGACAACGCTCGCATTACATTGCTGTTAGGTTTGGCGGCTACGCTGGCCGGTTGCGGCTTCGTGGATAGCCGCTCGCCGCTGCCAATGCCGGCGTTCTTGCGCGCCAGGGAGGCCGAGCCGCCGCCGCTTGAAGCGCCGCCCGATATCAAGCGGCTGGTCAGCGAAAAACTGGACTCGGTGTTCGTATCGACGTCGCGTCCCGCCAATGTTCGTGTCTCGCAGCCGCTGCACGACCTGCGCGGACTGGGATGGACCGCCTGCGTGCGCGCTGAACTGACATCGGTGATGGGCCAGCCCTTGGGCACGCAGACCTATCGCGTCTTCATCAATGAAGGCGCCATCGCCGACCGCCGCCGGATCGACAGCGACGATACTTGCGCGACGGAGAATTACGAGCCGATCTGATCTCTGTTCGCCGACGACTGAATTGTTCCACCTCGGTACAAGCGCGCGCGCAACGGAACCGATCGCGCCAAGCCAGTTCCTTCGGAACGAAACCCTCCGCGCAGCTTTGTCAGCCGAGAGGGCAGTATCTTATGCGGAGGCGGAACCATGAAGACATTTGCAATCGCTTTGCTGGCCGGCGTCGGCGCGTTGTCTGTCGGCAGCGCTGCCAAGGCCACCGACATCTATAGCACCACGGAGTACAGCAACCCTGAACTCGTGCAGCATGTGCGCATGGTATGTGACGATGACGGGAACTGCTATCGCACCCGCGGCGGCAGGCGCGTGATCGTCCGCGATTCCTACAACTACATGCCGCGCGAGCGTTACATCGAGCGCCGCGAATATCGCGACCGCGATTACTACGATGGCGGCCCGCGCGCGGGGGTCGGCATTCGTACGCCCGGCGGGACCGTGGGTATCGGCGTCGGTGACGATCGCTGGTAAGCACTGAACAAGACAAAAGGGGCCGCCGAACGCATTTCGGCGGCCCCTTTTTGGTGAACGATCCGTTAACAGTACCGCTTAAATTGCAGCGCCGAACCAACCGTATTTTGCATTTCTTCCGCTAGCTTTCCGGTAAGCGCGATTACGAGGGGCGACGTTGACAGTCCCTCCATCGCTCACGCACGGGGAAGCGGGGAAAGTGGCCGAGATCGCCGACAAAGCGGTTATTGATCGCGCATCGACCGACGATGCCATGCCTGCGCACGCGCCGGCGAGCGGCAGTCCCGCGCTCGCGCCGCTTGCCGATATTCCCATGAGCCAATGGCGCGCGCTCGCCGAGCACGTGGCCGAGCCGAATGCCTACTACCTGCCGGGTTGGGTCTTGGCGGTGAGCGCCTCCGCTCGCGGCCGCACAGGCGCGCTCGCGCTCAGCGCCTTCAGCGATGCTCCGCTCGCCTATGACGGACCGGCGCGGATGATCGGGCTGTTGCCGGTCGTCTCGCTGTGGCGCGCTTATAAAATCCCCCTGCCCGCGCTGGTGAGCGCACAGCCCTATGGCACGCTGTGCACGCCGCCGCTCGATGGCGACGTCGCTGAGGCAGCAGCCGAGCGGCTGATGCAGGAAGCGCGCAAGGCTGGTGCGCATGCGCTGATCCTGCGTGACGTGTCGCTGGACGGCAAAGCGATGCGGGCCTTCACCGAAGTGCTGCGGCTGAACGGCATGCGTCCGCGCCTGATGCAGTCATGCCTTCGCGCCTACCTCGACGCGACGCGCAATGCGGACGAACTGTTGCTCGAAGCACTCGGAACCAAGAAGCTGAAGGAGCTGCGCCGGCTGCGTCATCGTCTCGACGAACACGGCGCGGTGCATTTCGAGGTGGCGCGCTCGCCCGATGACGTTGCAGCCGCGCTCGAAACCTTCCTCATCCTCGAAGCCAGCGGCTGGAAAGGCAAGCGCGGCACCGCGCTCGTCCAGCACGATGGCGACGCCACCTTCATCCGCCGCGGCACGGTGGCGCTTGCCGAAACCGGCCAATGCGAGATCGTAACGCTCCGCGCCGGCGACACCGCGGTCGCAGCCGCGATCGTGCTGCGGCACCAGGAGCGCGCGTTCTATTTCAAGCTCGGCGTCGATGAGCGCTTTGCCAAATATTCGCCGGGCGTGCAGTTGACGCTCGATCTCACCCGCCATCTCTGTGGCGATCCGGCGATCCGCTCGGCGGATTCAACCGCGGCGCCCGACCATCCCATGATCAACCCGATCTGGCGCGGGCGCCTTGGCATCGGCGACGTCCTGATCCCGCTGCGGCGACACGATCCGCTCGTGCCAATGATCCATACCGCCCTGGCTGTGCACCGTTTTGCGGAGGAAGCCGCACGTAGCGGTGTTCGGTTCATCAGAAATCGCGGCAAGTCCCATTAGCAATCGTAGCCCGGGTGAAGCGCAGCGTAACCCGGGGCCGCTCGCCCTCGTGAAGCAGCCGTCCCGGGTTGCGCTGCGCTCCACCCGGGCTGCGGGTCACGGCATTCGTCCCGTAACTCATTGCAACGGCGAGTGTGGCGCGGGCAGCATGATGGTCGAGTGCATCTCGTCGAGCAGCGGGCCGCCTTTGCGGAGAAATTCCTGCCATGCCGGATCTTTCAAGGCGTTCGCGCGGGCTTCAACACGCGCATTGAGGCTGGGATAAGCCCAGATGTGGCAGACTTCGTTCGGCTGGCCTGCCTCGGTCTGCCAGAGGCCGACGATCTTGGAATATTTTTCGCGAGCCGGGAGCGCCTCCATGAGCGCTTCGAGCCATAGTTTGATCGCGCCGCCCGGCCTGGCGCGATAGTTGCGGAATTCATAGATGTTGCCCGTCGATGCCGGAGCAACCGGTGGCTTCACCGCGTTGAGCAGGCGGATATCCTGACGCTGCAGCAGCGGGCGGATCAGCGGAACATACTCGCCGGTCCAGCGCGGATTTTTGGCGAGTTCGCCGCGCAGCCTGCTCCGCTCGTCAAAATCCTTATAGCTCCACAGGTGCATGACCTGATTGAGTGGACCGATCTCGGTCGTCCAATAGCCTTCGAGCTTGCCGTAGTCATCCTTGCGGATGTCGCGCGACACGGTGCTCGCTGCTTTCACCACCTCGCCGAGGGTCCCGGGCTTCACCGTGTAGGTCCGGAGCTCATAGAGCATGACGTTCTCCCAATTTTCTTTTGATGTTTTTTGGTTCGTAGCCCGGGTGAAGCGCAGCGTAACCCGGGACTCTCGAAGACGCTGATGGAGGTGTCCCGGGTTGCGCTACGCTCCACCCGGGCTACGGGCGCTACTCCGCCGCCTCGGCGTTGATCTCGGCCGATACCTGGCGGATGGCGCGGGCGAGTTGCTCGGCCGGCTGCGCGCCGGAAACCGCGTATTTCTGTGCGAACACGAAGGTCGGCACGCCGGAGATGCCCTTGTCGGACGCCTCCTGTGCCTGCGACGAGATCAGCGCGACATCTTCGTCGGTTGCGAGGCGCCTGCGCACGTCGTCGGCATTGAGCCCGACATCCGCCGCTGCCTGCACCAGCACGTCGATGTCGGTGAGGTCGCCCCCGTCGCGGAAGTAAAGCTCCATCAGCCGCTGCTTCATCTCGGCGGCCTTGCCCTTGGCCTCCGCCCAATGGATCAGCCGATGGCAATCGATGGTGTTGGGCTGGCGCTTGACGAGATCCGGGTGATAGGTCAGCCCCTCCTCGCCCGCGGCGGCGACAACGCGCCCGGCGATGCCCTTGTAGGCCTCGACCGAGCCGAACTTCGCGGTGAGATATTCGTCGCGGCTGATGCCCTCGCGCGGCACCCAGGCGTTGAGGAAGAACGGGCGCCAGCGCACTTCAACCGGCACATCCGGCACCAGCTTGAGTGCATTCTCGATCCGCCGCTTGCCGATATAGCACCAGGGGCAGACGACGTCGGAAACGATGTCGAGGCGAAGCGGCTTCAGGGTGCTCATCGGGCGTTCCT
The DNA here is from genome assembly GCF_055229415.2 of Bradyrhizobium sp. Leo114. Taxonomy (NCBI): domain Bacteria; kingdom Pseudomonadati; phylum Pseudomonadota; class Alphaproteobacteria; order Hyphomicrobiales; family Nitrobacteraceae; genus Bradyrhizobium; species Bradyrhizobium sp. Leo114. The sequence continues at coordinate 94,873 of NZ_JBUYEN020000011.1, forward strand.
CCGCTGGAAAGACGCAGAGATAAGCCGCGAAGGGAACCCCGACAACCCGCTATTTCATGGCGTCAGCCATCTGCTTCAGGCGCTCGGCGGTCAGGTCGTCGGCGGGAAAGAAGGTTTCCAATGCCAGTTCCGACAGCGTGATATCGACCGGCGTGCCGAATACCATGGTGGTGGAGAAGAAGCTCAACACCCCGCCATCGTGGCGCAGCTTGAGCGGGATCGCGACATTGTCCGGCGGCAGCGGCCCTGAGCGTGCCGGGATCGGATAGCTCTTCAGGTCCTGATAAAGCCTCAGCAATTCCGGATCGGCCGTTGCCTCGCATTGCCGGTGCAGCCGCTCCAAAAGGTGCCCGGTCCATTCGGCGAGATTGACCGTGCGCGCCGCGAGCCCCTCGGGATGAAAGGCAAGCCTGAGGATGTTGAAGGGCTGGCCGAGCAGCCGCTGCGGAATGCCCTCGAGCAGCGGCGCCACCATGCGGTTGGCGGTGACCAGATTCCAGTGGCGGTCATAGGCCAGCGCGGGGTTCGGCTCATGCGCCTTCAACATCAGATCGATCGCCTGCCGCGCGGATTTCAGCGCGGGATCATCGAGCGAGCGCTGCGGGAAGGCAGGCGCGAAACCGGCCGCGACCAAGAGCACGTTGCGTTCACGCAAGGGCACCTCCAGCCGTTCGGCCAGCTTCAGCACCATCTCGCGCGACGGCGCGGCGCGGCCGGTTTCCACGAAGCTCAAATGGCGCGCCGAAATATCCGCCTCGATCGCGAGATCGAGCTGGCTGAGATGACGGCGCTGCCGCCATTCGCGCAAGTGCTCGCCGACATGAATCGGCCTGGTTGGTTCGGCCCGCGCCGTGGATGCATGTGCGTTCATGCACGAAAAACTACCACGCGGCCTTCGGCCATTCCATTACGTCCGAGGTAATCGAAAGCTCCTACGTGCGAGGTAATCGAAAAGGCGCGCGGACCGGATCATCTTCGAAGGGCACGAGGAGATGACCATGAGACCCGACCCGAGCCCCTTCCCGTCCGCCGCCGACATCATTGCATGGCTGCTCAATCTGGCGACATCGCTGATCGCGCGCTCGCTGCAGCTACCGGAACCGCTGGTCTACTCGACGGGCGTCTACGTCGTCGCGCAGGTGCAGGCCGCCGAGACCAGGGCGGCGAAGCGGCTCTGTCCATTGCGCCTCATGCGTCAGCTCCGCCGGTTATTTCGCTGAATCATCAACCAGGCTGCAAGCTTTCACCAACCGGCTCCAAAAAGAACGGCCGCCCTAAGCGTTCACAGCGTCCGCTCTCTCTGGCGTTAGAGCTCAGGCGCTAGCGTCTTCGCCGCGCCGAAACCGCTCGCCCTTGCCGAGCATCACGCCCTGCGCGCCAGCGATGCCGAGTTCGAGGCTGGCAGCGATCCGCTGCGCGCGTTCGATGAAATGCGCGGCCGCCTCCGGCGGACAAAGCTCCTGCGCGGTCTGTTCGAACAATTCGAGCCAGCGGTCGAAATGACCGGCGTCGACCGGCAGCGGCAGGTGTTTTGCCATCGGCGTGCCGTGATAGCGGCCGGTCATCAGCGCGACCGACGACCAGAACGCGCACATTTGCGACAGATGCGGCCCCCAATCCCGGATGCGTGCTTCGAACACCGGCCCAAGCACCGCATCGGCGCGGACCTTGGCGTAGAAGCCGTGCACGAGGTGCTCGATCATGGCCTCGGTGATGCCGGTCTTGGCGGCGATGTCGGCCGTGATCTGCTCGCGCCGCTCTGCCCCTGTCATGCCAGCTCTCCTCAAATAGGTATTCTAAATACCCATTTAGGATAGTATGGCAGGTTCGCAAAACCGGATTTTTGCGGGGCTCCCATGCGCCTCACTCTGTTCACCGATTTCGCCCTGCGCGCCCTGATGCGGCTTGCGGGCGAGCCGACGCGCTCGTTTGCGACCACGGAGATCGCGGCCGAATTCGGCATTTCGCGCAATCACCTGGCCAAGATCGTGCGGAACCTTGCGGATAGCGGCTTCATCACCACCCAGCGCGGGGTTGGCGGCGGTTTTGCGCTGGCGCGGCCGCCGCAGGCGATCACGCTCGGCGAGGTCGTGCGCGCGCTGGAGAACGACCAGGCGCTGGTCGAATGTTTTCGTGAGGATGGCGGCGCCTGCGTGCTGACGCCGCGCTGCCGCCTGAAGGAAAGACTGGCCGCGGCGCGCGAAGCCTTCTTGCGCGAGCTCGATGCAACGACGCTCGCCGAATGCGCCTATCCGGCGCGGCCAAAGGCGGTCAAGCCAATCTAGGCGTGTAGCGCCGTCGCTGAGCTCTTGCGCTTTCCGGCGACTACCTTCTTGCCGGCAGGCTTGGGGCGGCCCGAGCCGTTCAGATACTTACCGTTGGCCTTGCCGTTCTTCTTTTTCGCCTTTTCTTTGGCTTTGTCTTGAGCTTTGGCCTTTTCCTTGGCGACCTTCTCGGCCTTCCGCTTCGCCTTGCGCTCGGCTTTCTCCTTCAGCCTGAGCCGTTCCGCCCGCGCCTCGGCGCGCTTCTTCTTGCGTTTCTTCTCGCAGGAATCGCACTTGCAGCCGATCGGCTTCAGATAGGCTTTGAAATAATCGGTGCCGTAGTCGTAGTTGATCTCCTCGCCGGGCTCGATGTTCTTGATGGCGCGGATATAGATCTTGCGCTTGCGCGGCTTGACGTCGGATTCCGAATTCGGCTTGCAGGAATGATTGATATAGCGGGCGACGTTTTCGCGGATCGAGCCGTCGATGGTCCACCGGTTGGTGAGCTCGAACAGATATTTGTTCTCGATCTCGTCCTCTTCCTTCTTCTTGGAATCCAGGAGCGGCCCGAAATAGCGGATGATCCTGCTACCCTTCTTGATCGGCTTGGTGGCGAAAAGGCCGAGTCCGGTGCGGGAACGGCCGACGCGATAGGGTTTATTGGGCGATATCGAGGGCATGGTAATGTTGAATGAACGGACGCTTCGCACGAGCGACGGCTGTGCGGAGCCGCTCTTCTAGGACAATTCAGCGCCGCTGTCAGGTGTTTCGCGCTTGCCGTTGAAGCTTGCCCACAATGAACGCGTCTGAATAAAGCATGATCCGGTCAAGTGGGAAGCGGCTCTCCGAAAAGATCACGCTCAAACAAGGAGATGAGATCACTATCTCATCGCGGTTCCGCTATGAAGGCTCGCATGATGAAGCTTGTCATAATGCATGCGTAGTCGCCATCCTGCTGGCCGGCAGTCTTGACCATTCTCAAACGCCCAAACATTCAACAGCAGCTACACGTCGACGGCACCAAAAGACTGCCGCGCGGTGGGTAAACCAACCAATCTCAACCATTTTTAGTTGGCCGGTGGACGGAAGGCCGAACTGTGCAGCATCGCATCCAGCAGTGTCTCGGCCGATGTGCCCTCGGGCAGCCGCTTCAGGACGTCGGACAGGCGGCCGTCAAGCAGCAGCGTGGTGAAGCCGTGCACCAGCGACCAGGCACGCACGATCGCAGCAGCCTGGTCGAGCGACAGCTTCTGCTCCTCGATATGCTCGTGCCGGCTTTCGCCAACCGCACCGGCAAGGCCGCCGAAGGCGGCGCTTGCGGCCTCGTGCAGCGAGGGTCTGGACATGTCGAGCCGCTCGGTGCGGAACATCAGGCCGTACATGCCCGGATGCGCCTGCGCATAGGCGATATAGGCCTTTGCGCGCGCCAGCCCCTTCTCCGCAATGGTGGCGCCGCCTGCGACGGCGGTGCGCATCGCATCGTTGAACTGGCGGAAGCCGATAGCGGCGAGCTCGCTGAGCAGGCCGGTCAGGTCGCCGAAATGATGCGTCGGCGCGGCGTGCGAAACGCCGGCCTCGCGCGCCACCGCCCGTAACGTCAGCCCCGCCAGCCCGTCGCGCTCGAGCACGCGCTCGGCCGCCGTCAACAGCGCCTCGTGCAGCGCGCCATGATGATAGGGCGCCTCGCCCGACCGGCGCGGCCGGCGCGCCGGCCTCGCGGCCGCTTGTTTCGCCGTCTTCCGCGTTCTCGGCGGTGACGCCTTCGCCTTGTTTTCTCTCGACAATCTCGTCATGCGAATCCTTATAGGTGGCAATTTTGACACTGTAAAGATTTTGCTTGACGGTGGGCACCACCGCTTGTATCCATATCTTTACAACGTAAAGATCAATAATGGAGGGAGTGACGATGCTTGATCAGGCGATCGCTGAGACACCGCGGGCCAATTTGGCGCCGATCCCTTTTGAAGCGGATGCGCCGTTCCTGAAAATATCGGGCGAGCTGCCACGTGAGCTTAACGGCACGCTCTATCGGAACGGGCCCAATCCGCAATTCGAGTCCCCCGGCGCACATTGGTTCGTCGGCGACGGCATGCTGCACGCCTTCCACCTCGAGAACGGCCGCGCCAGCTATCGCAATCGCTGGGTGCGGACGCCGAAATGGCAGGCCGAGCATGACGCCGGCCGCGCATTGTTCGGCGGCTTCGGCCGCAAGCTTCCGGATGCGCCGCCGGCGACCACCACTGACGGCGGCGTCGCCAACACCAACATCATCTTCCATGCCGGCCGCTTGCTCGCGCTCGAGGAAGGCCATCTGCCGACCGAGATCGAGCCCGGCACACTGAAGCGAACAGGTTATTGCGATTATAACGGCGCCATCCAGGGCCCCTTCACCGCGCATCCCAAGATCGACCCGAAGACCGGCGAACTCGTGTTCTTCGGCTACAACGCGGCTGGCCCCCTGACCCCTGCTCTTTCCTTCGGCTCGGTCAATTCGTCCGGCGTGGTGACGCGCTTCGAGCGTTTTGAATCGCCCTATGCCAGCATGGTGCACGACTTCATCGTCACCGAGAACCATCTGCTGTTTCCGATCCTCCCGATCACCGGCAGCATGGAGCGCGCGATGCGCGGGCAAGCGCCGTATGCGTGGGAGCCGGACAAGGGCGCCTATGTCGGTGTGATGAAACGCAACGGCTCCGCGCAAGACATCACCTGGTTCCGCGCCGAGAGCTGCTACGTCTTCCACGTCGTGAACGCCTGGGAGGAAGGCAGCCGCATCATCGCCGACGTCATGCAGTTCGAGGAAGCGCCGCTGTTCAACCATCCGGACGGCTCGCCGACGGACCCGAAGAAGAACCGCGCGCGCTATTGCCGCTGGACCTTCGATCTCGCCGGCAATACCGACCGTTTCACGCAAACCTATCTCGACGACCTCACCGGCGAATTCCCGCGCATCGACGATCGCCGCGCGGGCTATGCCTTCGCCCATGGCTGGTACGCCTGCGCCAATCCTGCACTGCCGATGTTCGGCGCGCTCTCGGGCATCGTGCATGTCGATGGCACGGGCAAGCGCGTCGGCCAGTATCTGCTGCCCGTCGGCGACACCATCTCGGAGCCGGTGTCCGTCGAGCGCGGCAGCGATGCCGCCGAAGGCGATGGCTGGCTGCTCGCGGTGGTCTGGCGCGCCCGGGAAAATCGCAGCGACCTCGCCGTGTTCAACGCGCGCGACGTCCAGGCCGGCCCGATCGCACTGGTCCATCTCGCCCACCGCGTACCCGATGGCTTCCACGGCAATTGGGTCGGCGCCAATTGATGACCCCACGCCCGCTCCCCGTCAGCCCGGGCGTCGCAACGCGATGAACCCGGAATCTGGAGGTCGTGAGCTCGAGATTCCGGGTTCGCGCTATGCGCGTCCCGGAATGATACCCTCATAAAGATCTGAAATCATTGCGATTTACCAGCAACGCCTTCATTTTGACACTGTAAAGATTTTGCTTGACGATTTCTCGCAATACCTTTAGCTTATCTTTACATTGTCAAGATCAGCACAGAGCGCGGCCATGACGATTTTCCTCATCCTCGCCCCCTATGGTGCGTTCGCAGCCCTGCTGCTGATGACGTCGGCGACGGTCAGCCTGTTTGCCGCCGCCGCGGTTTGCCTCGCGGTCATCGCATCCGACGTGATGCGCGGCCTCTCGATCAAGATCCTCGGCGTCGGCTCGGTGATCACCTTCGCTGCAATCGGCCTCTATGTCGCCTTCGTCGATCAGCACCTCGGCACCGCGTCGGTGAGGTTCGCCGTCGACACTGGCATCTTCGTGGTTTCGCTCGGCTCGATCCTGGCCCGCCGTCCCTTCACGTTGCAATATGCGCGCGAAGTGGTCGACGCCAACACAGTGCAGCAACCCGGCTTCCTGCGCGTCAACTACGTCATCACCTGGGCCTGGACCATCGCGGCGCTGCTGATGATGGTCGGCAACATCGCCATCGTCTACATGCCGAGCCTGCCGCTGTGGAGCGGGCTTCTGATTGCGTTCGCCGCGCGTAACAGTGCCGTCTTCTTCACCAAGTGGTACCCGCATTACCGGATGACGAAATACGGTGCCCATCCGGTCAATGCGTTGCCCACTGCGAACTGAGGATCGCTGGAAGGACACCACGATGAAGGACGTCTTCGCAAGGCTCGCCTCCGATTTCTTCTCGACCATCGTGTTCCTGGCGGTCTATTTCGCCACCAACAACGTTCTGCTCGCGACGGGGATCGCGATTGCCGGCGCGGTCGCGCAGGTGGTGCATTCCCGCATCAAGGGCGAGACGCTCGGCTTCATGACCTGGGCGAGCCTGGCGCTGGTGATCGTGCTCGGCAGCGCCACCCTGCTCACCCACGATCCGCGCTTCGTGCTGGCAAAGCCGGCGATTGCGCATTTCGCGATCGGCGCGATCATGCTCAAGCGCGGCTGGATGCTGCGCTACATGCCGCCGATCGTGGTGCAGACCATTCCGGAATATGTCACCCTCGCCAGCTATGCCTGGGCGGCACTGATGTTCGCGATCGGCGCCGGCACCATCGCGGTGGCCGCGACCGGCGACATCAAGCTGTGGGCGACCTATGTGACGGTGGTAGCCGCCGGCTTGAAGATCGCCGCCTTCGCGATCCAATACGTCCTCTTCCGCATCATTGTGACGAGCCGCTTGCGCGCCGCCGCCCGCGCTTAATCATCGCAGGGCGGAAATACAGCGTTGGGCTTGCGCGCGCAGATAGGCTATACCCGCCGACCAAGCTTCACCATTGAACCTCGGGGAGACAGGCATGGCGGTGGACGGAAACTGGAATCTCACCATGAGCACGCCGATGGGCGATCGTCAGGCGACCCTGTCGCTGAAGAACTCGGGCGGCACGCTCACGGGCACGCAGGGCGCCGAAGGCAGCTCGGCCGAGATCTTCGACGGCACCGCCAACGGCGACGATGTCGCCTGGAAGGTTTCCATCACCAACCCGATGCCGCTCACGCTCGAATTCACCGGAAAGGTGACGGGCGACAGCATCGCCGGCGAAATGGGCATCGGCCCGATGGGCAGCTTCCCGTTCACGGGGACAAGGGCGTAAAGCGGCGCCATTATTGGCGCGGCATTTGCTGCAAACTCAGTCGTCATACGCGGGCTTGACCCGCGTATCCATCTCCTTTGAACGATGGATGGCCGGGTCAAGCCCGGCCATGACACATCGTGAGGCTACGCCTCCTCAACCCAAGTTCAACTCCTTGAAGAAGTCGTTGCCCTTGTCATCGATGATGATGAAGGCTGGAAAATCCACGACCTCGATGCGCCAGATCGCTTCCATGCCGAGCTCGGGATATTCGACCACCTCGACCTTCTTGATGCAGTGCTCGGCGAGGTTCGCCGCGGCGCCACCGATCGAGCCGAGATAGAAGCCTCCGTGCTTCTTGCAGGCTTCGCGCACCGCCGGCGCGCGGTTGCCTTTCGCCACCATCACCATCGAGCCGCCGGCGGCCTGGAACTGGTCGACGAAGGAGTCCATGCGCCCGGCCGTGGTCGGACCGAACGCGCCGGACGCGTAGCCATCAGGCGTCTTGGCCGGACCGGCGTAATAGACCGGATGGTTCTTGAAGTAATCCGGCAGCGGCTCGCCCTTCTCCAGCCGCTCGCGCAATTTGGCGTGCGCGGAGTCACGTGCGACGATCATGGTGCCGGTCATCGATACGCGCGTCTTGATCGGATGCTTTGAGAGCGTAGCCAGGATATCCTTCATCGGCTGATTGAGATCGATCTTGACGACGTCGCCGCCAAGCGACTGCTCGACCTGCGGCAGATACTGCGCGGGGTTATGCTCGAGCTCCTCCAGATAGACGCCGTCCTTGGTGATCTTGCCGAGCACCTGGCGGTCCGCCGAGCAGGAGACGCCAAGCCCGATCGGCAATGAAGCGCCGTGGCGCGGCAGCCGGATCACGCGCACGTCGTGGCAGAAATACTTGCCGCCGAACTGCGCGCCGACGCCCAAGCTTTGCGTCATCTTGTGGATTTCCTGCTCCATCTCCAGATCGCGGAAGGCGTTGCCGTCGGGCGAGCCGTGCGTCGGCAGCGCGTCGAGATAGCGGGCGGAAGCAAGCTTCACCGTCTTCATGCAAAGTTCGGCCGAGGTGCCGCCGATCACGATCGCGAGGTGATAAGGCGGGCACGCCGCGGTGCCGAGCGTGAGGATCTTCTCCTTCAGGAATGCCAGCAGCCGATCCTTGGTCAGCACCGACGGCGTCGCCTGGAACAGGAAGCTCTTGTTGGCGCTGCCGCCGCCTTTGGCCATGAACATGAACTTGTAGGCATCATCGCCCTCGGCGTAGATTTCGCACTGCGCCGGCATGTTGTTGGCGGTGTTCTTCTCCTCATACATCGACAGGGGCGCCACCTGCGAATAGCGCAAATTGCGTCGCAAGTAAGCGTCGCGCGCGCCTTCCGACAGCGCCGCCTCGTCATCGCCCTCGGTGATGACGTTGCAACCCTTCTTGCCCATGATGATCGCGGTGCCGGTGTCCTGGCACATCGGCAGCACGCCGCCGGCGGCGATATTGGCGTTCTTGAGGAAATCGAACGCCACGAACTTGTCGTTGTCGCTGGCTTCCTTGTCGTCGAGGATATTGCGAAGCTGCTTCAGGTGCCCCGGCCGCAGGTAATGGTTGATCTCGCCGAAGGCGGCCTCCGATAGCGCCCGCAGCGCCTCGCGCGACACCACCAGCACGTCTCGTCCCAGCACCTTCTCGACCCGCACGCCTTCCGCCGTGACCTTCTTGTACGGCGTCGTGTCCTGCCCCAGCGGGAACAACGGCGTGTGCTTGTAGGGCGGAACAGGCTTGGACTGGTCGGGGAAAGCGGTGGGAGCGTTCATGGGCATGATCTCGGGTTGGGGCCGGGAACGTCGGCCCGGCATCTAGAGCCGTTCTAAGCATTTTTGCCGTAAAGGAAAGGCGTGGGAACGCTAGCCAGCGATCCGGGGCACCTGCGGTTTCGCGCAGGGCTGGCCTCCGCATATTGACGCAACCCGCTCGACCCTGCATTGAACCCGTGTGGTTTTCCATGCCGGCAGGGGGGCATCCGTGACCAGAACACTCGTATTGCGTCTTCGAGGCGCAGCGCTCGCCGCCGTGCTGGGGCTTTTCTCCGCCCTCGCCGCATTGCCGGCACACGCCGACCAATGCGATGACATCGCCAAGCAGCTCGCCAGCCAGATCGACGGCCTCAAGGTCAACTTCAGGGCCGCCAACGTCGTCTATCTGACCCATCCCGCGACCAGGGAATTGTCGCTCGGCTGCCGCGGCAGGAGCTACTCCATCGAGCTCTATGCCAAGGGCGACCGGAAGCCGAAGCCGGAATTCTATCAACTGGTCAGCTCGGCGGCGGCGATCATCTTCACCGTGCCGAAGGACGACACCACGACCGGCGCCACGCGCTGCCTGAAGCGCATGGGCCTGTTGCGCGGCGACAAGGTCAGCATGCGCTTCCGCCGCCTCAACATGGACTGCACGCGCACCAAGACCGAGGCATCGATCGCGATCACCCGCGGCAAGGACGAATAGCGCTGCCGCGGCCCGCGACCTGCTGACCGGACCGAGCCGTTGCGTTATCATGCTTTCCCCGGGATGCGGTGAGGAAGAACGATGCCTGACAGCAAAACCTATACCGGCGGGTGCCATTGCGGACAGGTGCGTTTCGAATGCACCTCCGATCTTGCCATGGTGACCAATTGCAACTGCTCGATCTGCACCAAGAAGGGCCTGCATTTCGCCTTCCTGCCGCCGAGGAGTTTTCAGCTCCGCGCCGGGGAGGAGAACTTGAAGGAATATCTCTTCAACCGGCACGCCATCCGCCATCAATTCTGCATCGACTGCGGCGCCGAGGTGTTTGCCTACGGCAAGAAGCCCGACGGCACTGATGTGGTGGCGCTGAACGTGAGCTGCATCGACGGCATCGAGTTGTCGAAGCTCACGATGACGCCGTTCGACGGCAAGAACAGCTGATGTCGTTTCATGCACCGTCATGCCCGGGCTTGTCCCGAGCATCCACGTTCTTGGCAACCGAAACCGTCATGGCCGGGTCAAGCCCGGCCATGACGAGTGGATAGAGCGACGCTTCAAAGATCCAGTTCCTTGTACCGGCGGAAGATGCCCTGCTCGTTGAACGGAATCCGCCGCTCGCTTGCCAGATAGGTCTTGATGTTCGGCCGCTCGGCGACGCGATCGCGCAATTCGACCAGGCGGGGAATGTTCTCCTCGAACGCCTGCATGTGCTTCGGGAAGGCATAACGGAGGCCCTCCACGATCTGAAACAGCGACAGATCGACATAGGTCAGGCGGCGGCCGCTGACGTAAGCACCGCCATTTGCCTCCACGATATCTTCGAAGTAGCCAAGATATTTCGGCACCCGCTCCTTCCAGAATTCCGCGGTGCGCTTCTTCGCCGGCGCCTTCTGGTCCTCGTAATAAAGGCTCGGCCCGAGCGGGTGATGGGTGTCGTGAACTTCCAGCACGAGATCGGCAATCGTGAGCTGCATTTGATGCACCCAAAGCCGTGCCGCTTCGGCCTTCGGCGCCAGGCCATGGCGCGGGCCGAGAAAGAACAGGATATTCGCAGTCTGCCCGATCACGAGCTTGCCGGCTTTGAGGAACGGCGGCGCGAAGGGCGGTGTGCCCTTGCCCGCTTCCATCATCGCCATCATCGCGCTTGTGCCGCCTGCGCCACGCGCCACATCGTCATAATCAGCACCCGCATCCTCCAGCGCGAGTCGCACATATTCGCCGCGGCCCTGGATGTCGGGCCAGTAGTAGAGCTGATAGCGCATGGACGATGCCTCCCCAGTGACAAGCTCATGACAACACCACACTCCTGTGGCCGGCGCTCTGCTGCCCCGTGATCGCAATTGTTTGCAAACGCGCGACGATGTTAACCTGTTCCGATCTTGGAACATCCGATTCCCGATCGGACAGGAGAATATTGATGGCGGATAGCAAGAAGAAGCGCGGCGCTGGTGATCGCGCGCGGATCGCGTTGGACGAAGCTTATGAGGTCGCCTACTGGTCAAAAAAGTTCAAGGTCACGCCGGCCGAGCTGAAATCCGCCGTCAAGAAAGTCGGACATTCCGCCAAGAAGGTGGAAGCCTACTTCAAGGAGCAGAAGCACCTCGCCGCGGACCGTGCGCGGATTGCGGTTAGCGAGCCTTATGAAGTGCGCTACTGGTCCAAGAAGTTCAAAGTCACACCGGCCAAGTTGAAGGCCGCGGTCGCTGCCGTAGGCCATTCGTCGAAGAAAGTCGCAGCCTATGTGGCGAAGAAGAAAACAGCTCCCAAGAAGGTAGCAAAGAAGAAAGTCGCGAAGAAAAAAGCCACCAAGAAGGCCGCCTGAGCGCTCGCTGGAGCATGGTGCGATGAGGTCGAATCGTGTCCGCGATGGCGCTGCGTCCCTTCACCTCTCCCCTAGGGAGAGGTCGGCGTGTAACGCCGGGTGAGGGGATTTGCTCTATCGAGGGGCCGCACCCGCTCACCCGCGCCTTCGGCGCGACCTCTCCCTACGGGAGAGGTGAACTTGCGGCGAGACTGATTCAGCCAAGAGACATCACGCGTTGGCGCATGATCTGATTGGATGGAATCGGATCATGCTCCAGGCAGCCGGGATTGGCGGCATGGACTTCAGTTCACGGCGAAGCAGTACAGCAAGCCGTCGCCGCCGGTGCTCTTCAGGTCAGCCTGCGAGCAGCCACCGTCGGGGCCGCGCGAAGGATGCGACGAGTTCCAGGACTTCGATGGCTCATCGTCGCGCAGGCCGATGCGGTCGGAATGGCCGACGATGGCGGTGCCCTGCGTGCTGCTTGTCCAGTTCTTGCAGGTGCGATCCTCGCCGGCGGCAAACGCCGTGCCGTCCGCTTGCGAGCCGGTCAGCACGTCGTGACGGTTCGGCGTGTCGCCGCGGCCGTTGATGACCTCGCCTTTTTCGGAAAGCGCGGTCTGCTTGGTGAGATTGTTGCCGGCGCTGTGGAGGTCGGCGACATCCTTGGCGACCACCACCCCCTTCACATTCTGCCACGGCCCTTTCCCGATGCGGTCGCGCGCGTTCACGGCCGGCTGGCCGTCGGCCGCCTGTGTCGACAGATAGGCGTGCCAGGTTTTCGGCGCGCCGAAGCCCGCCGCCTGCGCCAGCGTCTGGCAATGATTGTCGGCGCCCGCAAGCCCACCGAGATTACCGCCATTGCCGATGCCGTTGCTGGTCAGGAAGAAGCTCGCATTGGCCGACTGCGCCTGCGCCGGTTGCAGCGCGAAAGCGGCAAGTGCGAAACACGTCGGCGCGATGATGGCACGGATATTCATTTGCTCCTCCTGATTGTTCTTGGCTTCCGACATCAACCCGTAGCGGCATTGATTATTCCGACGCTGCGACCGCGAAAATGAATCGCGCAAAGCAAAAGGCGCTGCGGAATGAACCGCAGCGCCTCGATGTTACGTTATCTAGCGGACGATCAGTTCGCCTGCTGGATCGCCGAGAGTTCCCAGTCGCTGCCGCGCCGGCGCACGAAAGTCCAGACCTCCGTCACTTCCTGCGGCTGCTCGCTGCCGGCGACCGGCCGGCTGGTGGTGCGGTCGAGCGTCTGGTCGACCAGCGAGAACCGCATCGCCACGGTGGCGTAATCGGACTCGCCCTCGCGCCAGGCTTCGGCAAGATCGCCCTGCAGCAGTTTCACATTCGTCACCTTGTTGACGACGTTGCGAGCCTTGTTCTCCTCCAGGTCCTTGGAGAAGTAGGAGACCATTTCGGGCGTCGCGAGCGAGTGCAGCTTGCCGACATCCTCATTTGACCATGCAGCCTGGACCTCGCCGAGCAGGCGCTCGAAGGCCTCATAGTCGGCCGGCGCGATTTCCAGAGGCGCGTTGGCCGAGCCGAGGCCGAAACCCATGCCCGAGCGATAATTCGGCTGCGGGCCCACGCCGGGTGCAGGTGTCGGTCCGCCGGCATAGGCGGCGGCCGGTGTCTGGCGGCGCTGCCACCACGACATCGCGAGCCGCACCACCAGCACGATCAGGCCGATCTGCAGCAACAGGCCGAGGATCGACGTCAGGCCGCCGAGGCCGGAGAGTAGGCCACCACCGAACAAGAGGCCGAACAGGCCGGCGCCGAGGAAGCCCGCGGCGAGGCCGCCTAGCAGGCCGCGGCCCATGCCGCCCCGGTTGAACAGGCCGCCCGAATTCGCGGCCGGCGAGTTCATGCCGGTGCCAGGCTGGCTATAGGTGCGGTTGAACGGTTGCGTCGCGCCGGGCGCCGTGTTGGTGCTGGGCGGCGCGGAAAAGCTCCGCGAGCCGCGGGAACCGGAGCCGAAGCCGCCGCCGGCGCGGGCGTCGGCCGCCGAGATGCTGATAGCCGTGAGGGGCAGCGCCAGCGCGATCGCGACCGCGATAGCCCGAACAATTCCGCGCGTGTGTTGCGTGAAATTCATCTGTGTTTCCTTGAATCCCCGAAATGGGGAAAGTGACACTAAGATGGGCACGGCCGCCCAAAAGGGAAGCCGTAAACGGGAACAACCACTGCGGCCCTCAGTCGCGGGGATGCGACAAAAGCCCGTCTTTTCAGGGGTTTTAGCGGCTTCTTAACCCTGTCATTGGGACCGGAGCGAGGCGCTGCAGACTGCCACCACGGAGGGCAGCTTGCTTCGTCGCCTCCCCTGGCGATGACGTTATTGCAGCGTCATCGTCTCCTTCACGGCAGCGACGAGCTGCGTCAGCGTGAAGGGCTTTGGCAGGAAGGCGAACTGCTGGTTCTCGGGCAGGCTCTTCTCGAACGCGTCCTCGGCATAGCCCGAGACGAAGATGATCTTCAGATCCGGATTGCGACTGCGCATCTCCTTCAAGAGCGTCGGGCCATCCATCTCGGGCATCACCACGTCGGAGACGACGAGGTCGATCTCGCCATTCTGCTCGTCGAAGGCTTCCATCGCCTCGACGCCGTTGGACGCCTCGATCACGCTGTAGCCGCGCGAACGCAAGCCGCGGGCGTTCAGTGAACGCAGACCATCCTCGTCCTCGACCAAGAGGATCGTGCCCTGCCCGGTCAGGTCGGGTTTGGGCTTCGGCGGCTCGGCTGCCGCTTCCTTGGCCGCGCCATTGGTCGGCTGCGGCTCCGGCGCGACCTCCTGCTCGGGCCGGTGGCGCGGCAGGAAGATGCGGAACGTGGTGCCCTCGCCAGGCGTGGAATCGACATATACGAAGCCGCCGGTCTGCTTGACGATGCCGTAGACCGTCGACAGGCCGAGCCCCGTGCCTTTGCCGACCTCCTTGGTCGAGAAGAACGGCTCGAAGATCTTGTCGATGATCTCAAGCGGAATGCCGGTGCCGGTATCGGTGATGTCGATCCGCACATAGTCCGCCGCCGGCAGGCCCTTGTAGGCGAGCTGGCCCGCTTCCTCCGCCGCCACGTTCTGGGTCTTGATGATCAGCTTGCCGCCATCAGGCATCGCATCGCGCGCGTTGACGGCGAGGTTGACGACCACCTGCTCGAACTGGGAGACGTCGACCTTCACCGGCCAGAGGTCGCGCCCGTGCACAAGGTCGAGCTTCACCTTCTCGCCGATCAGCCGGCGCAGCAGCATGGTCAGGTCGGATAGTGCGTCGCCGAGATCCAGCACCTGCGGCCGCAGCGTCTGGCGGCGCGAGAAGGCGAGCAGTTGCCGCACCAGCGTCGCCGCGCGGGTCGCGTTCTGCTTGATCTGCATGATGTCCTGGAACGACGGATCGGTCGGCTTGTGTGCGTTCAACAGGAAATCGTTCGCCATCATGATGGCTGACAGCACGTTGTTGAAATCGTGCGCGATGCCGCCGGCCAATTGGCCGACCATATCCATCTTCTGCGACTGGTTGATCTGGTTTTCCAGCGTACGCCGCTCGGTGGTCTCGAGCATGTAGACGATCGCGGCCTCGGCATCGCGCTCGTCCTCCTCCACCGCAGTGATGAAGAAGTGGCCCCAGCGTTCCTTGGCGCCGTCGAGCATGACCTCGACCGGCGCGATGTCGCCCCTGCCCTCGGCGGCCTGGTTGATCGCCGCGATCACCAGGCTGCGGTCGCGCGGATTGACCGCGCGGAAGATCGACTTGGCGGCAGCGCCATCCGCACTGAGGCCTTGCGCCAGCTTCGCATAGCGCGCATTGGCGCGCACGACATTGCCGCCGCGGTCGACAGTCGCGATCGCCATCGGCGTATGGTCGAAGAAGCGCATGAAGCGCACTTCGGCGGCGCGCTCGGGATCGTGATGCTCGTCGCGGGCGCGGCTGATGACGAGCGTGCGCGAGGCCCCGCGCGCGCCGTCGGCGCCGAAGGCGAGCTTGTGATAGAGCCGCACCGGCATCGGCTTGCCGCTGCGCATCCTGAGATCGATGTCGAAGACTTCGGTCTTCACCTCACCCGGCGCCGGCACGATCGAGGTCAGCAGTGCCGCGCCGTCGCCGGACACGATGTCGGTGAGCTTCAGGCCGCCCGAGCCGATCTCGGCGAGGTCGTAATCGAGCCAGTTCGCGAGCGTCGCGTTGACATAGGCGATCTCGCCGGACGGCGTGACCGAGAAGAAGCCGCAAGGCGCGTGATCGAGATACTCGATCGCGTGTTGCAGTTCCTTGAACACGTCCTCCTGGCGCTCGCGGTCGCGGGTGATGTCGGCGATCGACCACACCGCATATTTCTGTTCGCGCTTGCTCTGGCCGAGCGGGCGCACCCGCATCCTGAGCCACCGCCCCTGGAGGCCATCATGGCCGGCGATACGGACCTCCTCCTGCTGCCGCTTGCCTTCGCGCGCGGCCTTGAGCAGGCGGAACACGGCCTCGGAGACATCCGGATTGCCGATGAAGACGCGCTCGACCGGCCGCACCTCCTGCGGGCTCGAAGCCCCCGTCAGCGCGAGATAGGCGGCGTTGGAATAGACCACCTGTCCGTGCGAATCCGTGACCGCCAGCCCGTCATAGGCGTGGTTGGCGATCCGGCCCATCACGGGGTCGTCGGTGGAACGGTCGGAGAAACGGACGATTCCGGCGGCAAAGGCGAAAAGGCTGAACAGCCCGACCATGGCGAGCAGCGCCAGCACGCCAAGGATATAGGGCTGTGCCTGGCCGCGGCCGATCGTCATCAGCGCGACCGCCACCGCGACGAGGCCGGCCGCCACCAGCAGCACCAGAACAATGCTGCCGCTCCGCCGCGCCGGTTCGTGGGCCACGAACGGCTCGGCAGCCTGGTTGTGATCGGTCTCGGCGGTCATTGACTGAAGCTGCCCGTCGGCGGTGAAGGCGCGCAGATTCGCCCGTCCTCCTGAGTGCCTCAATCGGAGCTTGGAGCGCAAGTCCATCAGGCCGCGATTTCCCAGGTTAAGCCCATCTCAGGCCGCTTTCGTTCCATTCCCGGAGTCCCATGCCGCGTCAGCTTCGCTGTCCCGACAGCCCGCGACGCTTCAGGCCCATGACGTAGCCGATGATTTCGGCAACCGCGTGATAGTGTTCGACCGGAATTTCCTCGTCGATATCGACGGTTGCATAGAGCGCGCGGGCCAGCGGCACATTCTCGACGATCGGGATGTCGTGATCCTTGGCGATCTCCCTGATCTTGAAGGCGATGTTGTCGACGCCCTTGGCGACGCAGACCGGCGCCTGCATGTCGCGGTCGTAGGCGAGCGCCACCGAATAGTGGGTCGGGTTGGTGATGATCACGCTCGCCTTGGGAACCGCGGCCATCATCCGCTTCTTCATGCGCTGCTGCCGCAACTGGCGGATGCGCCCCTTGATGTGCGGATCGCCTTCCGACTGTTTGAACTCCTCCTTCATCTCCTGCACCGACATCTTCTGCCGCTCGTACCATTGCCGGTACTGGAAGAAGTAGTCGGCGATCGCGACCGCGGCGAGCATCGCCACCACGGCCCCCAGCAGGTGCAAGGTCAGGCTGGTGGTGGCGGGCAGGATCGAGGCGACGTCGATTCTAAGCAGCGATTCCAGCCGGTGCCACTCCGGCCACAGCACCGCCGTCATGACCGCGCCGAGCGCGACGACCTTGAAGATGCCCTTGAGGAAATTCGCCGCCGCCTGCTTGCCGAAAATGCGCTTGAAGCCGGCGCCGGGCGAGATCTTGCTGAATTTCGGCGTCAGCGACTCCGTAGACCACACCAGGCGGTGCTGGATCATGTTGCCGGCAATCGCCGCCAGCATCAGCATCAGCAGCGGCACGCCGATCGCCGCGATGACAGCAATGCCCAGTGTCTGCATCAGCGACATCAGCCCCGGGCCGTCGGTCCTGATCATCCAGGAATTGGCGATCAGGTTGCGCAGCGGCGTCAGGATGCCTGCTGCCGTCGAGGTCGAGAAGGTCGACAGCACCAAGGTGCCGCCAGCGATCACGAACCAGGTGTTGACCTCCTGGCTCTTGGCGACATCGCCCTTCGCATGTGCGTCATCGAGACGTTTTTGCGTAGGGTCTTCTGTTTTGTCGTCGCTATCCTCGGCCATCGCGCTTCCTTAATGGCGGCTCCCTATTTCAGCGGCGTCAGTTGGTGCATGACGCCGATGAAGTATTCGAGATAGGTCCCCATCATCGCCGCGATCACCACGGCGAGGATCAGGAACCCGGCGAGGATCGAGAGCGGCACGCCGACGAAATAGACCTGCATCTGCGGCATCAGCCGCGCCAGCACGCCAAGCCCGATATTGAAGACGAGACCGAATACGAGAAACGGCGCCGAAAGTTGCAGGCCGATCTTGAAGGCTTCCGCGAAGGCGCGCGTCGCCAGCGCCGCGACGTCGCCGGTCGGCATCGTCGCGCCCGGGGAGAAGATCTTATAGCTCTCGTTCAGCGCCGCGAGCACCAGATGATGGGTGTCGGTCGCAAACAACAGCGTCATGCCGAGGATCGTGAGGAAGTTGCCGATGAGCTGGCCCTGCTGGCCCTGCGTCGGATCGATCGCAGTGACGAAGCCGAGCCCGAGCTGTTGGGCGATCACCGAGCCCGCGACTGCAAGCGCCGACAACGTCACGCGCGCGGTCGCCCCAAGCACGATGCCGATGACGATCTCGTGCACCATCAACACCATCAGCGACGTCACCGACGTGATGTCGACATGATAGTCGGCGCGGTGCAGCGGCAGGATGATCAGCGTCAAGAGCAGCGCGATCCCGAGCTTGATTCGCGCCGGGATATTGCTCTCGCCGAATCCCGGCAGCAGCATCACCATCGCCCCCATGCGGGCAAACACCAGCACGAAGGTCGCGGCCAGCGCCGGCAGCAGGGATACGTCGATGCGCATAATTTACGCACAGTGCATCAACCGCCGATGATTCGCGACGATATCCGCAGCATGTGGGCGTGCATCGCATCAGCCATGAACGGCAGCGCCAATAGCATTGTCACGAAGATCGCGAGGATCTTCGGCACGTAGATCAGCGTCTGTTCCTGGATCTGCGTCAGCGCCTGGAACAGCGACACGATCACGCCGACCACGAGGCCGACGATCATCAGGGGCGACGACACCACCACGATGGTCCAGATCGCATCGCGCGCCACGTCGAGGGTTTCAGCACCGGTCATTTTCAAGCGTCCTTTTTCAATCCGCCAAACCCTCCGCCGTCATTGCGAGGAGCGTCAGCGACGAAGCAATCCATGCCTCAGCAAGCGGCACCATGGATTGCTTCGCTCCGCTCGCAATGACGGAAGCCTCAGATCGGCATCTTCATGATGTCTTCATACGACTGGATCACCCGGTCCCGCACCGACACCAGGGTTGAGACCGCGACGTCGGTCTCGGCGACCGCGGTCACCACGTCCATCACATTGGCCCGGCCCGAGGTCATCGCCACGGTCTGGGCGTCGGACTTGCGGCCAGCATCCATGACGCTGCCGATGGCTTCCTTCACCAGCGCGCCGAACGAGGGGCCTGCGGTCTCGCCGCCCTTCTCGGCACCGCCCCGCTCCATCATGCGGGCGAGGCTGGCATAGGCATTGGCGGCAACTGTCGGTGTGGCCATGTTGGATCGCTTCCTGTTTCTTAGGACTTGAGGATATCGAGCGTGCGCTGGATCATCCGCCGCGTCGCGCTGATGATGTTGAGGTTCGCCTCATAGGAGCGCTGGGCGTCGCGCATGTCGGTCATTTCGACCAGCGGATTGACGTTGGGATATTTCACGTTGCCGGTTGCATCCGCCGCCGGATTGCTCGGCTCGTATTTGACGCGGAACGCCGACTGGTCGGGCCGCACTCTGCCGAGCGTCACCACTTTGGCATCCAGCGTCCGGTCGAGTGCGGAGGAGAAGGTCGGCACCTTGCGGCGGTAGGGATCGCCGCCCGCGGTCTGCGCCGTCGAATCGGCGTTGGCGATATTTTCCGAGATCACCCGCATCCGTCCGGCCTGCGCGCGCAGGCCAGAGGTGGCAATCGTCATCGAGCGGGCGAAATCGCTTCCATCGTCGGCCATGATCCCTTCTCCCTAAAAACCTGTCAGCGCCTGCCGATGGCGGTTTTGATCAATCCGAGGCTGCGGCTGTAGAGCGAGGTCACCGCCGCATAGTCCATCTGGTTGGCGGAGACCTTCAGCATCTGCTCTTCCAGGTTGACGGCGTTGCCGGCCGGCCTGGTCATGAAGGCGTTCTTGCCGCCGTCATGGTCGAAATTCTCCGGCGCGCCGGAGGCCGCGATATGGCCGGAGGCGGTCCGCATCATCGGCAGCGTGCCCATCGATCCGCTGACCGGCGCGCCATTGCGGCCGAAGGTCGGCTCGACCAGGTCGCGCGGCCGAAAGTTCGGCGAATCCGAATTGGAGACGTTCTCGGCCAGCACCCGCTGGCGCTCCTGATGCCACTGCATCTTGGTGCGCAGCGCCGACAGGATCGGTAGATCGTTGATGGCCATCGCCGCGCCCCCGTTAACCTCTGGGGCCGTCCCCGAGGTAGGCAGAATTTGCCCGGTGTATGGTTAACGGCTGGTTAAATTGTTCCGGGAGGCCGTTGGCAGGTCTCCGAATCATCCGGAAGTGCACATTTTCGCCACGATGGCTGCGTTAACCAGCGCGCGCAGGTGGGCTTAGAAGTCGTTTTGGAACAATCGATTCTTGGTCTATTAGTAAACATGGGCGGCGTGACTGCCGTGGGGAATTAAGAAATAAGGCTGATCTCGGGCGTGATTCGCTGATCGGATCGCTTCAGCCCGCATCCGTCGACGCCAGCATGAAAGCAGGGCCAGATGGCCGGGGACAGTAATATGCAGATCCTGTGGTTCCTCTTTGCGTTCATCGCCGTATTGGCGCTGATCGGTCTGGCCGCATGGCTGGTCCGCCGCTTTGCCGGTAACCGCCTCGGAGCCAACACCAACCGCGGGCGGATGCCGCGGCTAGCCGTGATCGATGCGGCCGCGGTCGATGGGCGGCGCCGCCTCGTGCTGGTCCGCCGCGACAATGTCGAGCATCTCCTGATGATCGGCGGCCCCACCGACATCGTCGTCGAACCCAATATCGTCCGCGCGTCGGCCCGCGACCAGGCGCCGCCGCGTCCGGTCATCGCCAGCGCCGAGCCGCCACCGCGGGTTGCGCCGCTCCCGGATGCCGCGTGGGCCGAGACCGAAAGCGCCCGCACCGAGATCTTCGATACGCCGGAGCCGACGATGCCTGAGCCGCCGCCGCGGCCCGCGCGTCCGTCTTTTGCCGAAGAGCTCCGCCGTCCGGCCGGCCCGCCGCTGACAGAGCGACGCGATCCGCTCGCCGGCTTCACGCCGGAGCCGATCGGCAGCCGCCCCGAGCGCACCGAACCGCGGCCGGAGCCGATCCCGCCGCGCGTGCCCCGAACCGAGCCCCTGATCCCGCGCCCGCCCCGCACGACCGAGCCGAAGATCGCGCCGCTGCGCACCCCCGAGCGTGCCGCAGCACCGCCACCCCCGCCGCCTCCGCCATCTCCTCCTCCGCCGCCGCCGGACACATCCAGCGCCGACGCCAATCTCGCCGAGATGGCGCAGCGGCTCGAGGCCGCGCTGCGCCGTCCGCCGAGCGAAGCTGCCGCGCCGCCGGTCGCGCCCGAGCCGGCAGCAGCGCCGCGCCCCGCACGCAGCGAACCTCCGCCCTCACCTGCGCCGCAGAAGAGCGGCTTTGAGAATCTCGAAGACGAGATGGCCTCCCTGCTCGGCCGCCCGAAGAACCCTTCGTGAGGCCGCCGAAGTTTCCGCGTAGAGTTTTATTCACCGCCGTCCTGATCGCCGCCAGCTCGCTGGCGGCGCCTGCGCTTGCGCAGGACATCAGCATCAATCTCGGCCAGGGCAATGGCGGCGTCACCGAGCGCGCGATCCAGTTGATCGCGCTGCTCACGGTGCTCTCGATCGCGCCGTCGATCCTGATCATGATGACGTCGTTCACGCGCATCGTCGTGGTGCTGTCGCTGCTCCGCACCGCGCTCGGCACCGCGACCGCGCCGCCGAACTCCGTGATCATCGCGCTGGCGATGTTCCTGACCGCGTTCGTGATGGGCCCGGTGCTGCAGAAATCCTATGACGACGGCATCCGCCCGCTGGTCGCCAACCAGATCGGCGTCGAGGACGCGCTGCAGCGCGCCTCCGTCCCGTTGCGCGGCTTCATGCAGAAGAATGTGCGCGAGAAGGACCTCAAGCTGTTCATGGATCTCTCCGGCGAGCCGCCGCCCGCGAGCCCGGAAGAGATGTCGCTGCGCATCCTCGTCCCCGCCTTCATGATCTCCGAATTGAAGCGCGCCTTCGAGATCGGCTTCCTGTTGTTCCTGCCCTTCCTCATCATCGACCTCGTGGTCGCCTCCGTCCTGATGTCGATGGGCATGATGATGCTGCCGCCGGTCGTGGTGTCCCTACCGTTCAAGCTGATCTTCTTCGTGCTGGTCGACGGCTGGTCGCTGGTCGCCGGCAGCCTGGTGCAGAGCTACGGGGGATAGCGCGACGAACTACGAGCGCGCGCGATCGCCCAATAGGCCGACCACGAGATCGACGGCGAGAGCGGTGGTGATGGCGGCTGCGCCGATCATGAACAGGAGCGCGTAGTTGCCGCCGGTCTGCTCGAAGCAGTAGGACAGGCCATAGGCGCCGCCGGCCTGAAACAGCGCAAAGCTCGTGGTTGCTTGCGCCCAGGCCGCGCCCTGCGCGGCGCTGTTGTGCGGAACGAGTTCATGGATGCGGCCGAGCGTCAGCGGCACGATGCCGGGGGTGAAGGCGCCAGCGATCACGCTCGAGACGATCATCGCGGCCGGAGCCACGCTGACCGCCGGCAGCACGATGGCAACCGCCTGCACCAGGAAGGCGACGCGCAGCGCCGGGCCGAAGCCTGCACGGTCGGCAAGATGCCCGGTCACGAGCGGACCGGCGATCGCGCCGATGCCGTAGAGCACCCAGTATTGCGAAGCGGCCGGAATCCCCTGCCCCAGCCCGCGCGCCACGAAGTCGACCAGGAAAACCATGTGCGGCACCAGCGCCAGGGCGTTGAGGCCATACTCCGCATACAGCGCGCGGATCGCCAGTGATCGCGGCCGCGATGCTGTGCGATGGTGAGCTACGGCTTTCGCGCCGCGGTCCTCGGCCGGCCAGGCCTTCCAGCTCGCCAGGGTCAGCAGCACGGACAATATCCCAAGTCCATACCAGGCCTCTTGCAGCCCTTGCCGCAGCAACAGCGGCACGAGCGTGCCGGACGCCGCAACGCCGACGCCCACGCCGGCGAAGATCACGCCACCGACCACGCCCTTCTTGTTCGGCGGCGTATGCGGCAGGATCGTCGACGCCGCAAGCACCATGATCACGCCTCCGGACAGACCGGCAAGAAAGCGCCACACGAAGAACCAGGCGAACGAGATCGGCACCGAGCAGGCAAAGCAGCAGAGCGATGCAAGCACCATCATCGCGCGCAGCGAGCGCACCGCCCCGATGCGAGCGCCGACTTGGCGCGCGATAATCGCGCCGCCAAGATAGCCCGCAAGATTGGCAGCGCCGAGATAGACGACATCGGCCGGACTGAACCATTTTGCCGCGATCAGCGCCGGGATCAGCGGCGTGTAGGCGAAGCGCGCCAACCCGAGACCGACCAGCGAGGCGCAAAGCCCCGCCGCAGCCGACAGCCAGACCGGCCCGCCTTCATGATGATGATTGGCCGCGGCTGAATGCGGATGACGGTGAGCGTGGGTGCTTGACATCGATATCGGTTAAGCCGCGTTGCAGTAGGAAAGGGAAATGGTTAGTTCTGATGCCAGCCATCGCCGGCGACGATGGCTGACCGGCGCGTCGACCGTCATTGCGAGGAGCGACAGCGACGAAGCAATCCACGCCTCCGCAAGCGGCACCGTGGATTGCTTCGCGGAGCCTGTCATCGGGCGCGCGTTCGCGCGACCCGGTGGCTCGCAATGACGAATCCGGGTGATTTCAGCGATCGACATGCAGGATCTCGCCGGTGACGAAGCCCGCGCTTTCGAGATAGAGCATGGCATCGACGATGTCGCGGCTCTCGCCCATCCGCCCGACCGGATGCAGCTTGGCGAGGAAATCTTAGGTCTCGCGTCCATGCATCGGCGTCTTGATCACGCCGGGCGAGACCGCGTTGACGCGGATGCGCACCGCGATATTCTGGTTGAGGAAAAAAAGCCAAGGGAGGTCTGACCATGCGGTTTGCAAAGCCTCTGCTCGTCGCATTTGCCTTGGGCAGCATGGTTGCGCTGCCGGCGCATGCGGAGCTCGACGTCGCAAGCCTGAAGCAATCGATCGAGACCTCCTTCGAGAGCGAATATCCAAAACTCGATGCGCTCTACAAGGACATCCACGCCCATCCCGAGATCGCCTTCCAGGAGGAGAAGACCGCCGCAAGACTCGCCGCCGAGATGCGCGCGATCGGCTTCGAGGTTACAGAGAAGGTCGGCAAGACCGGGCTGGTTGCGCTCTACAAAAATGGCGACGGTCACGACCATCATGGTGCGCACCGAGCTTGACGCGCTGCCGATGGAGGAGAAGACCGGCCTGCCCTACGCAAGCCGCGACAAGACCATCTGGCAGGAGCGCGAAACCTTTGTCGCCCATAGCTGCGGCCACGACATCCACATGGCGAGCTGGATCGGAACGGCGCAGGCGCTGGTCGGGCTGAAGGACCGGTGGAAGGGCACGCTGATGTTCATCGCCCAGCCCGCCGAGGAAGTGGTTGCGGGTGCCAGAGCCATGCTGGCCGATGGGCTGTTCACGCGCTTTCCCAAGCCCGATGCCGGCTTTGCCCTGCATAGCGGGGCCTTTCCCTACGGCTACGTCAGCTACACCGTCGGGGTCCGCTCTTCCAATGCCGACGGCCTCTACATCAAATTCAAAGGCCGCGGCGGCCATGGCGCGGCGCCACAGGCGACCATCGATCCCGTGATGATGGCGTCGCGTTTTGTGGTCGATGTGCAGAGCGTCATCAGCCGTGAAAAGGACCCGACCGAGTTCGGCGTAGTCTCCATCGGCTCGCTCCATGCCGGCACCACGGCCAACATCATTCCCGACGAGGCGGTCCTGCTCGGCACCATCAGAACCTTCAAACCGGACGTGCGCGCCAAGATGCATGATGGAATCGAACGTACCGCCAAAGCGGTCGCCGCCATGGCGAACGCGCCTGCACCGGAGATCGGGATCACCGAGGGTACCAAGGCGGTTGTCAACGATGCCGCTGTTGTCGCGACCGCCGAGAAGGTGCTGAACGCGGCCTTCGGCGACAAGTTCATGACCGCGCCGCCGGTCACCGCAAGCGAGGATTTTTCGGAGTACATCAATGCCGGCGTGCCTTCGATGTTCTTCAATATCGGCGTCTACGATCCCGGGCACGTCGCCGCCGCGCGCAATGGCGGCGCGCCGCTCCCCGGCAACCATTCCCCGCTGTTCGCGCCGGTGCCGAAGCCTACCATTCAGACTGGCGTCACCGCGATGACGCTCGCAGTCCTGAGCGCATTCGACCAGAGGGCCAAGGGGCCGTAACGGCCAGGCCCGTCATCACGAGCAAAGCGAAGCAAGCGAGATGCGCATGATCGAGGAAGGATAAAATCTCTTAAGTACATGTTGGCGAGCGGCGGCTCGAAGGGAGCCGCACGCTGCCAATGCTTGACGTCATCACCAGCCGTAAGTGTAGCCGGGATAGGAGTAGTAATAGCTCGGATAGCTCCAATATGAATTATAGGTCGGATAGCCCCAATACGAATTATAGGTGGGATAGCCCCAGTACGAGTTATAGGTGGGATAGCCCCAATACGAAGGATAATCCCGACGCACCAGATAGCGCACGTCCATCGTCACGGCTGGTACCGCCGCCTTGATCGACATGCCATTGATCGGCGCAGCAGACGATTTGGCCGTGGCGGCCGCTGCGAGAGGGACAGCAATTGCGACTGCAATCGCGAGCCTGCGGACTTGAATCTTCATGGAAGCTCCTTTCGTGTTAGAAGTGACCATCCACCAGCGACGATGATGGCGCAGGACGCCTACAGAAAGATTTCGGAAATCCGGAATTGCGTTACGTGGGTAACTGGTGGTGGCACGAAGCCAAGCCCCACAACCCGCCACTCGATCGGAGCTGATCCGGACGCGTTGCGTCGCCTCTTGCCCCATCTCGGACCCTTGGAGGTCTGCTATCGCGCCGCGATCAGGGACACAATGCATCCCAGACGCACTCCGATGCGGCGCGCGGGTTTGTGAGTACACGCCGTAGCGAGCCGGCGCTCGTCACGGATAACAGCGCAGCCGGTCAGTTCTTGAAGTCATATTGCTTGCTGAGGTGATCGCCGACCTGGACCAGCATCGCCACGCATTCGGGATAACCCGGCTTAGCCACCGTCGCGGCGTCGGCGGCCGCACGAAATTCCCAACTGTCGCCGTCACGGATCACGGAGATCACGATGCCATCAGGGCAATCGGCATGGACCTTCAGCTCGGCTCTTGCCATCTCGATGAGTTCGGCTTCGGTCTTGGTCGGCTTGCTCATGGTGACGACATCCTCCGGCGATTTGCGTGGCCGCCGCAAATTGCCGCCTAAACGCGACGCTGTCGAGAGGACGATCGTCGCGGCTTCCACGTAGCCCGGACGGAGTTTGTAGCCTGGATGGAGCGCCGCGTAATCCGGGAACAGGTTCGCAAACGGTGACAATCCCGGATTGCGCGGAGCCTGTCATCGGGCGCGCATTCGCGCGACCCGTTGGCTCCATCCGGCTACGGGCTACCTCGCAGCGCTGGCGCGCTTGGTGCCGACGATCGCAGGCAGCGCTTCGGGATCGGCTTTCGTGCCCGGCACAGCGCCGGTCGCGATCGGATCGGAGAGCGGCGCGCGGGCGGTGGCGTCGGGGAAGCGGAGCTTCATGTCGCGGATGAAGCCGTCGAGCGTATCGACTCTGGCGGCCATCCTTGCGATCTCCGAGAATTCGGCGCTGTTGGCGGCAGCCGGCCTGGCTGCAATGTCGAACGCCGTCCGGTCGGCCTCGCCCGACATCAGCGGCGCATATTTCTCGCGGAAGCGGGCGAGCCCGATCGCGTCCTCGGCGAGCGCATAGCCGACCACGGCACGGATGACGTCGCCCTTCTCGGCCGCGTTCAACGGCGTGAAGTCGCGCCAGCGGTCGCCGTAATAGAGCTCGATCTGCTCGGAGGCCTCGCGCCAGTGCCGCTGCGCCCAAAAGATGTCGGAACGCAGCCGGATCGCTTCGCGGCCGGGAATGTTGGAGATGATGTCGAGCGCGAGGTCATGCCGGCCGACGTCGCTCTGCGCACGCGCCTCGAGCAGCAGTCGCTGCTGGCGCAATTCGCCCGAGAGATCCGAGATGCGGGTCAGGCGCAGCGCCGCGATCGCGCGCTCCGGCTTGCGATTGGTGAGATAGACCATGGCAAGGCGTGCGGCGACCTGCGCGCGCGCCGCGCCCTCGAGCCGCTTGTCGACCTGGTACTGCAGCAGTTCGGCGGCCTGATCCAAGAGGTCGACGCCGACCAGACGGTCGGCCAGGCGGCGGATCATCTCATCCCCCCGGCGACCGATCGGCGTCAGCTCGCGGTATTCATAGAACATCGTGAGTGCATCGATCGGCGGGATGCTGTCGCCGGCGGGCCCGAGGAAAAGCTGCGAGAACAGCGCCGACGCCGCATCCTGTGCCTGCCGCGATTCCGGCGAGTTCGGCTGCAGTTTCGTCGCGGCGCGGGTGGCCGCGAACGCCTCCGCATAGCGGCCGGTGTCGGAATAGATCTTCGCCAGGATCTGCAGCGTGCGCAGCTCGATGCTGTCGCCACGCCACATCACGGCGAGCAGTTCGAGCTCGCGCAGGATCTCTCCTTGCGTGATCTCACCCCGCTTCTGCTTCAGTGCGACCTCAAGCAATTTGCCTTCGGCCGCGGCCTGCCGGTCGAGCGAGTTCGCGGCGAAGCGGTAGGCGTCGAGCGCGTCCTTCTCATAGCCGAGCGCTTCGGCGAGCCGGCCGCGCAGCACCGCTGCGGCGGGTTTCAATTCCTTCGGCAGGCCGATCACCTCGAGCTCGCTGCGGCGGCGCGCGGCACCGGCAAAATCCTTCACCTCGAGCGCGGCCCTCATCGATTCCAGCATGACGACGCGCTGCAGATCGGGCGGCAGCGTCGCGACCGAGAACTCCGCGTTCTTGAATTTCTCCCGCGCATCCGCCCATTTGCCCTGGCGCGCAAGGGCGAGCCCCTTCCACAATTGGGAATCATAGCCGTTGCCGATCAAGGGACTGGCGAGATCCTTGAGCGCGCGCTCGGGCCGGCCCATCATGATGCTGCTGGCGGCATGGATCATCAGCACGGCCGGATCCTCGGCGCCGCGCTTGCTCTCCGACAGCATCAGGTTGGCGACGCCGTGGGCTTCCTCATACATGGCGCGCGCGACGTAGAACTTGGCAAGGTTGAGCCGCGACTGCGCGAGCTGCTCGGGCGACGTGGTCGCCTCGGCGCTGGCCGTGGTCAGCCCATCGAGCCGCTTGATGAAGTTCTCCGATTGGTTGTTCTTCCATTCCTCGGCATCGAACAGCGGCTTGACCGCGGCGGTGGCGCGTTCGGCGGCAACGTCGGCCGATGACAGCGTCAGCCCGCCAGGACGTCCCAGCACCACCTTGTCGGCGCCGAGTTCGGCCTTCACGTCGTCGGAGTTCGGATGCACCACGAGGCCGTGCACGGATTCAAGCAGCGACAGCTCGACGAAATCCTGCCGACGGATGAAGCCGCGCGCCGGCGGCGGCGCGGTCACGACCCACAGCATGTCGCCGGCATCGGGATCGACCAGCCGATGCAATTGCCCGGGATTGGCCAAGGGCACGCTGACATTGGCGAGTGCGGGATCGCTGACGTTGCGCACCACCATCAAGGGCTGCGGCGGCTTCTGCACCCGGTCGGCGAAGGTCACCGTCCAGCCGGTGCCGGAGGAACGCTCGTCGGCCTCGAGCGAAGGCATCTGCGGGCGGTTGAGGCGGAAGCGGATCGCCTGCCCCTGGTCCAGCGGCAAGCGGCTGACGTCGGAGATGATGGCGCCGGCCTTGTCGCGGATCGGCGCGACATCGATCGGTTCTGAAGAATCGAACACCAGCCACACCGCATCGGCGCGGCGGAACAACGCCGACGGCGTCGCTTTCTGGAAGGTGAACGTCACGCGCAAGCCGTCGCTGTCGCGCTGCGCGTCGACCGCAACAGACTTCTCAGCGGACGAAGTCTGTGGCGTTGCTGCAGCGGCCTGTTTCGGCGCGACATTCGCAGATGGCGGTGAAGCTTCCTTCGCGGACGCTGCTGCAGGCTGCGGCGGCTCGGCAGGCGCCGCTTGCAGTGGAGGCGGAGCCGGCGCCACCTCCTGCGCGACCTTCTCGGACGCCGGCGCGGGCGGTTCGGCGGTGGGGGGCTGCGGCTTCGCGACCGCAGGCGCCGTGCTCTCGGCCGCCACCGCGGGCTCCGCCTGCGGCGCATTTGCGCCCTGCTCGGGCTTGATGGCGATCTTGGCCTGCTCCGCGAACGTCTCAGATGTCACCAGGGCGACCGGGGCCGGCTGCTGCAGCGGCGTGGATTCCCTGATCGCCTTGCCCTGCCCGGCCGCCACGGCGACCAGCGGCTTTGCCGGCGCGGGTGGAATGTTGGCGGCGTGCCCATCCGCTGCCGGCTTCTCCGGCTGCTGGAAGGCGACGTCGACGACGTAGTTTTTGTCCTCGCGGAAGGAACGCACATCGACTTCGCCGATCAGGTTGATGTCGACAGCTGATGTGTCGGTGTCGGAGCGCTGGTTGATCGAGGCGACGTTCGGCGGCGCCGCCACCTTGGCATCCGCGAGGTCGAAGCTGAGCACGCTGTTGAACAACAGTGTCAGCTTCTGCTCGTTCAGCACCGAGGACGCGCTGACGCCATCGGGAATTTCGAACACGAAGCGCACGAAGGTCGGCTGCACCGAAGCGCGCACGCGCACCGGCGGCTTTTTCCTGGCTGCGTCCGCCGCCCGCTGCGCGCGCAACGCACGCTCGGCCGCGCGGGCGCGCTCGGCCAGTTCGCGGATCACGTCCGTCGGCAAAGGCGGCGGCGGCCCGGCCCACTCATCGGGCAGGAAGTCGATGAAGATCCGCTCGGCCGCGGTCATCGTATTGATCGTCACCCGCCGCGACAGCGACAGGCGGATCGCCGTTCCGTCCGGATCGCGCCGCGCCATGCCGACATAATCGGGCACGGCATCGGCCAATCTCTCCACGGGGATATCGACCGGCCGCTTGAAGCGGATCACGACGATCGAGCCGGCCGTCGACACCTCGGTTTCGACATCCTCGGTGAGCTTGAACACCAGCCGCGCAAAACCGTTCGCCGCCGAGAACGTCGCCACGCCCTTGACCGGATCGTCGGCGCGGGCGGCCGGGGCAAGTGTCAGGGAAATCAGGAGCACGGCAAGCGGCAGCAGCCGGCCCAGGCAAAGATACGCCGTCCGCGGCAAAACGCGGCCATGCGACCTTAGTCCAGCGGCAGCCCGTCGCGCCATGCCAGTTACGTCTTTCAGCCCTCAAGCCTCGAAGCAGCTACCAATGCGCCACCCCGCATCCGAATCTTGAATTGGCTCGCTTAAGGAGTTGTTAACGACGACTACTTGGAAACTTCGGGGAACGGTCCCCGAAAATCGAGGAAATATAGCAGTGCTCCGGCGGGGACATTGATGGCTATCGGGACCAGCGCGAGTACGCCCAAAGGTCATCGATGCGTTCCCTGAAGACATCCGAGACGCCTACACCGCTGAACTTCGGAAGCGGACATGCACATCGTCTCAAGCTCGGCCTTGAGTGGCTCCACCTGGTTGCCCATCCGGGCAACCATCGGGTCAGGCTCGGCAGCTCGGAACGACCCGCTTGCACGGCTGCATGCTCATCGCCAGATCGATGACGCGCAGTTCGCCGCTGGCCGCGTCTATCAGTGCGATCGGTAAACCGCGGAGCGCGGCGCGTCGTTAAGCTGCGTTTCGTGCAGTAAGTGTCAGTCGCATTCCAAGGGGTTTCAGCGCTTTGTCTAGCGTTTCAAGGGTTGGATTGCCTCCCTTTTTGAACGCCTTGTAGATCGCCTCTCGGCTTAGGCCAGTCTCGCGAGAGAATTCGCTCACACCGCGGGCTTTGGCAACGTCGCCAATAGCTGCCGCGATGAATGACGGATCATCGATCTCCAGGGCCGCTTCAAGGTAAGCGACTTGCTCCTCTGGAGTCTTGAGGTGATCAAGGATGTTGAAGGGGGTTGTCTTGATGGCCATATCAGACCTCCTTTGCCATTCGCTTCGCGGTTTCGATCTCTCGCTTCTGTGATTTCTTGTCGCCACCGCAGAGCAAGATCACAACGGTCTTGCCGCGCTTCGTGAAGTAAACCCGATATCCCGGGCCGTGGTCGATCCGCATTTCACTCACACTGTCGCCAAGCGATTTGGCATCGCCGAGGTTGCCCAATTCCATGCGGCGGATGCGGGCAACGATGCGGGCTTTGGCCTGAATGTCGCCAAGCTTAGCGAACCACGTCGAGTAAGCTTCGGTCTGGATGATCTGCATCGCGTGTACTAAGATACACACCCTGTGACTGTCAACTATAATACACAAAGAAAATGTCCAAAGTAGAAGGAAGTAAAAAGAAAACGGGAAGTGACTTGCCTTTAAGGAGATTCCGATGCGCCCCGTAGCTCGGGCGATCCTGGTGGGCGTCGCAATCCTGGCGGCCTTGCCCGGCCAGGCGCAGACCTACGATCCGCGTTACCCGATCTGCATGCAGGTCTTCAGCATTGACGGCCCTGCCATCGGCTGCGGATATACATCGATGACTCAGTGCAAGGCGTCGGCGTCAGGCCGCGCAGCCGAATGTTTTGCCAATCCGTATTTCGCGGGCGCAGGCGGGAAACCGCCAGCCAGGGCCCGTCGGCGGTAGCCGGGTTCCCCGCTTCATTTGTGACAAAGGCCGCAAAGCCACAGATTGAACAACGTGCTACGCTCTCCTCGCCGGGGGTTGATGTAAATCAATCGCATTCGCGTGCCATTTGCTTTGCATTCGGATGGTCATGGAGACGCAATAGAGTCGGGCGGCCATAGAGGAGAACTGCAAATGAGTGATCTTGTCGTGATCGCATTCCCAACCGAGGCGAAGGCGGAAGAAGTTCGTCAGAAATTGCTGGCCATGCAGAAGGAGTACCTGATCGAACTCGGCGATGCCGTGATTGCGGTGAAGGATGCCGAAGGCCGGGTGAAATTGAACCAGCTCATCAACACCACGGCGGCCGGCGCAGTCGGCGGCGCTTTCTGGGGCACCCTGATCGGCCTGATTTTCCTGATGCCGCTGGCAGGAGCGGCGCTTGGCGCCGCCGGCGGAACGCTCGGCGGCTATCTGACCGATGTCGGCATCGACGACAAATGGATGAAGGAGACAGCGGCCGCCATTCAACCGGGAACCGCAGCCCTTTTTGTGCTGGCGCGCAGGGTGACCGGAGACAAAGTGCTTGAAGGTCTCAAGGGCGAAGGCGGGACCGTGCTGAAGACGTCTCTTGACCACACCAAGGAAGACGCGTTGCGGGCGGCGCTGGCCGGCGCGCAAGCGGTTGTTCCTACTCCACCTGCGCCGGCTGCACCGGCTGCTTGATAGTACTGCTGCAAGCGATGCGCTGAAGTCGTCAATTCAGCTTCGGCGCGAGCATCTTGCCCTCGATCTTCGGCAGGTCGGCGGCAGGTTGCAGCTTGTCGGGACTGGCGCGGCGGGCGAGCTCGACGGTGAGCCGCTCGGCCGCTTCGGGTTGCATCAGGCCGAGGATATCAGCCATCTTGCGCGGCGCGATCTGGGACGCGATCTCGTAGAGCACGCCCATTTCCAGGCGGTCGAACACCTTCGCGGCGTCCTTCGGCTTCATGCCCTCATACATCGTGACGATGCCCTTGAAGCGCGCGGCGTCGGCTTCGGCCTTCTGCGCCGCGCTGGCACTGGTCCTGGCGTCGCTCGCCCTGGCCTCCTCCACCTTCGCCTCGATGCGCTTCTCGGCGGCCTTCAACAGGCTTTCGCGGATCTCGATCTCGCGCGCGCGGGCATCGAGTTCCTGCCGGCGCGCCTGCAGCCGTTCCAGGATCGCGCGCTCGGAGGCCGAGATCTGCGGGGGCAGGTTCGGATTGATCACGACGCCATCCGGCTGCGGCGGCGGATCGGTCGCCGCGGGCGGCTCTTCCTTCTTTTTCTCCGCCGGAGCATGCACGGAGCCGGTGATGTCGTTCGGATCTCCCTTGTTCTTTCCTCCCGGGAAATTCAGCATCTCCTGCGCCCATGACGGCTTGGTCGACTGCGGATTGTAGTCGAACACGTAGCCGCCATCGAGCACGAGGCCCGCGACCTTCAGCACCACGAGGCCGAAGATCGCGACCAGCACGACCGGGATGACGCGGATGTCGCGAAACGCGCTCATGCGGCCAGACCGCCAGCCTTTCTGCGTTCGGTGAAGGCTTCAGCAGCCGCCGCCACCGCCTTGGCCGGCGACATCTTCGGCGCTGCCGGCGCGGGTGCAGCGGCTGCGGCGGGCGCAGCCTCCGTCACCGGCCGTCCCGCCTGCACGATCCTCGACAGCCGCCGGATCATAGCGTCGGCCTCAGAGAGCTGGCCCTTCAGATGTGCCGACATCTGCGTCGCCGCGGTGAGCTGGCTGCCGAGATTCTCGTTGACGTCGCGCACGGTGTGCTTCAGCCCGCCGATCGCGCGCTCGGCGATCTCGGTTGCCGTGATCAGTTCGGCGATGGTGGCCTTCAGCGAGTGCTCGTCGGCCTTCAGCCGCTGCAGGCGCTTGTTGAGCAGCATGCAGTAGCCGATCGTCAGCATCAACAGCACGGCGACCAGGCTTTCAATCGCAATTCCGAGGGAATGATTCAAACTATGCCTCCATCATCTTGGTCTGCTCGTCGGCCTTCTCGAACATCGCAAAGGTGGTATTGGGCTTGCGCAAATTCTTGCTGACGCGGATCGCGACGCGGTCGCCGACGCGGCCCATTCGGCCCTCGGTCAGGGTGACGTGGCCGCAGCGCACCGACACCAGCGAGTCCGCGCGGATGTCGAGCGGCAGCGTGTCGCCGACCTTCAGCTTCATCAACTGCTTGAGCGGAATGTCGGCTTCATAGAGCACGGCCTCGACCGAGATCTCGGCCTGCGCCACCTCAGTCGCGAAATGTCCTTCCCAGATCGGATCGCGGCCGAACTTCTCGCCCATGAACATCTGCAACAGCACGTTGCGGATCGGTTCGATGGTCGCATAGGGTAGCAGCAATTCGATATTGCCGCCGCGGTCCTCCATGTCGATGCGCAGCCGCACCAGGATCGCGGCGTTGGCGGGACGGCTGATCGCGGCAAAGCGCGGATTGGTCTCGAGGCGGTCGATGGTGAATTTCACCGGCGACAGCGGCCGGAACGCCTGCTCGGCATCTGATAGCACGACCTCGATCAGCCGCTTCACCAGGTTGGTCTCGATCGTGGTGTAGGGCCGGCCCTCGATGCGCAGCGAGGTCTGGCCCCGTCGGCCGCCGAGAAGCACGTCGATCATCGAATAGATCAGGCTGGAATCGACGGTGGCGAGCCCGAAATTCTCCCACTCCTCCGCCTTGAACACGCTGAGCACCGCCGGCAGCGGAATCGAGTTCATGTAATCGCCGAAGCGCACCGAGGTGATGCGGTCGAGCGAGACTTCGACGTTGTCGGAGGTGAAATTGCGCAAGGATGTCGTCATCAACCGCACCAGGCGGTCGAACACGATTTCCAGCATCGGCAGGCGTTCATACGACACCATCGCCGAATCGATGATGGCGCGGATACCGGAATTGTCGTCGAGATTGACGTCGCCGACGGTGAAGCCGAGCAGATTGTCGATCTCTTCCTGCGAGAGGACCCGCTCGCCGCCGTTCTTGGTGCCGAAGTCGCGGCTACCGTCCTCGACCATGGCCGCCCATTGCAGCGACATGCTCTCCGACAGTTCGTTCTTCGCAGCCTCTTCCGCAGCGGCTGCGGGATCCTCGGAATCGAGCGACGCCTCCCACTGGGCGGCGATCGCATCCTGGTCCATCTGGTCGTTGCCGGCCATCGCTACTGAACCACGACTTCCTTGAACAGCACCGCGTTCACCTGGTTGGGCGACACCGCCGCGTTGACACGCTTGGTGAGTTCTTCCTTGAGGCGGAACAGGCCGGCCGAGCCGTTGAGGTCACTGGCGCGCAGTTCGCGCAAATAGGTCTGGAACAGGTCGGTGACGCGCGGCAGCGACGGCTTGATCGCCTCGACCTGCTTCTCCTCCTTCACCTCCAGCACCAGCTTGACCTTCAGATACTGGATGCGCTCGCCGGGCGCGCCGACGAGGTTGACGAGCATGTCGGGCACTTCGACGAAGGCCGGCGGCTTCGGCGGCGGCGCTTCGGCATGCACCTCCTCGCCGTGGCCGCGCATGAAGAAGAACCAGCCGGCGCCACCGCCAAGGATGGCGAGGAAGCCGACTGCGGCAATGATCAGCTTGAGCTTGCCCTTCTTCGAAGCTGCGGCCTCGCCCTCGGCGCCGCCCTCCGCCTTGTCCTCGTCCGCCATCGCCCGCCCGCTAAAAGATCGGAGACGAACGCGATTTGCCCCAGCCAAGCCCTTTAAGACGCAATACCAATGCCGCCAGCGCACGCGCGCTCTGTACGGTGCAACGCTAGGGTAAGAATGGTTAATGGTTTCTTTCGATTGCGCCGCAACTAGGAAAAAACTGCCGGGCAAACATGGTCAACAAGACCTTTCTGCCGCCCTCTCCGCCCCCGGGCTGAACACCTAACCTCCTCACAAATCATCACTTTCCGACTTGGCACGGCTTTCGCTGAAGACAATGCGAGCCGGCGGGTTTGGGAGAGCCCAAAGGTTCACGAGGTCCGAGGGCTTGAGGTTTGGGAGAACCTCTTTTTCGCGGACCGTCCACGAAGGGGAGAACCGCCGATGCAGAATACGCTTCTGGTCGGACTATCGCGGCAGGTTGTGCTGGAGCGGCAGATGGATGTCGTCGCCAACAACATCGCGAACATCACGACGAACGGCTACAAGGCCGACCGCTCGCTGTTCCAGGAATTCCTGAGGTCCGGCGCGCATGAGGACAATTTTGCTCCCTCCGACCGCCGCGTGTCCTTTGTCAACGACCGCGCCACCTTCCACGACTTCTCGCAAGGACCGTCGCAGGAGACCAAGAACCCGCTGGACGTCGCGATCGACGGCTCGGGCTTCCTCGTGGTGCAGACGCCCCAAGGCGAGCGCTACACCCGCGACGGCAATCTGACCGTCAACAACCAGGGCCAGCTCGTCACCCAGTCCGGCTATCCCGTGCTCGGCAATGCCGGCCCGATCGTGTTCCAGCAGACCGACAAGGACATCAGCATCGCCGCCGACGGCTATGTCACCGTGCTCGAAGGCACCGGCCGCATCGACTCGATCCGCGGCAAGCTGCGCGTGGTCAATTTCGCCCAGCCGCAGCAGCTCGTGAAGGAAGGCAACAACCTCTATTCCGCCGGCGAAGGCAACCCGGCCGCGGTGGATACCACCTCGCGGCTGCGCCAGGGCTTCGTCGAGAAGTCCAACGTCAATTCCGTCACCGAGATGAGCCGCATGATCGAGATCACGCGGACCTACACCCAGATCTCGTCACTGCTGCAGCAGCAGAGCGATCTGCACAAATCGGCGATCGACAAGCTCGCCGACGTTCCGGCGTAAAGGAGACTAAGCGATGAGAGCCCTCTACACCGCAGCGACCGGCATGGCGGCACAGGAACTCAACGTTCAGGTGATCTCCAACAACATCGCGAACCTGCGCACCACCGGCTACAAGAAGCAGCGCGCCGCGTTCCAGGACCTGATCTACGACCATGTGCGCCGCGTCGGCTCGCAAGCCTCCGACCAGGGCACCATCCTGCCGGTCGGCATCGATCTCGGCGGCGGCGTCAAGACCGTCGGCACGCCGCGCCTGATGAGCCAGGGCACGCTCTCGCCGACCGGCAACGATCTCGACATCGCGATCCGCGGCGAAGGCTTCTTCAAGATCCAGATGCCCGACGGCACCTACACCTACACCCGAGACGGCTCGTTCATGATGGACCAGCAGGGGCGCGTTGTTAACGCGCAGGGCAACCCGGTGCAGCCGACCATCACCATCCCGCAGAACTCCTCGCAGATCACGATCAATGCGCAGGGCCAGCTCACCGTGATGCTGCCGGGCTCGACCACGCCGACTTTGGTCGGCCAGATCGGGCTGACGCGCTTCATCAACAAGGCCGGCCTGCAGCCGATCGGCGACAACCTGTTCGTCGACACGCCGGCTTCCGGCACGCCGCAGGACGGCATCGCCAACACCGACGGGTTCGGCGACATGCAGCAGTCGAACCTCGAACAGGCAAATGTCGAGGTGGTCTCGGAAATCTCCGATCTGATCGCGGCCCAGCGTGCCTACGAGATGAACGCCAAGGTGATCAGCGCTGCCGACCAGATGCTGCAATCCACCTCCAACCTGTTCCGCTGAGGGGGAGAGTGACCATGTTCGCCCGCCCGCTTCTCCTCGCCGCGCTGCTCCTTGCCGCGTCGGTCTCCAATGCGATCGCGCAGAGCCGCAACGACGTCATCACGCCGCCGACGCTGCGCGCCAATGTCACCATCACAAGCGACATCGTCCGCATCGGCGATCTCGTCGACAACGCCGGCAGCTTCGGCACGACGCCGATCTATCGCGCGCCCGATCTCGGCACCACAGGCACGCTGCCGGTGGCGCAGGTGCTCGCCACGCTGCGCACCCATCAGGTGATCGGCGTCGATACCCGCGACCTCAAGGAAATTTCGGTGACCCGCGCCGCGCGCGCGATCGAGCGGAAGGAGATCGAGCAAGCGGTCGCCCGCACGCTGGAGCGCCGCAACGGCCTTGGCGAAGCCGCCAATCTCACCATCAACTTCGACCGCGACGTCGGCGACATCAGGCTGGAAGCCACCAATTCCGGCAATCTGCAGCCGATCGCTCTCCGCTACGATCCGCGCAACAGCCGCTTCGACATCACCTTCGAGATCGCGAACGAGACCGGCGCCGCGCCGACCAGGCTGCGCTTCACCGGCACCGCGATCGAAACCGTCGAAGCCGCCGTGCTGGCACGCGCTGTCGAGCGCGGCGAAATGTTGAAGCATTCGGACGTGCTGGTCGAGCGCCGCCCGAAAGCCGAGGTCGGCAACGACCTCGCGCTCCGTGACAATGCTGTCGGCATGCAGGCCCGTCGCCAGCTCCGCGCCGGACAGGCGCTGAAGACCGCCGATCTCGCCAAGCCCGATCTCGTGACCCGCGACCAGAACGTGACGCTGATCTATCAGGCGACCGGGCTCTACCTCACGATCCGCGGCAAGGCGCTCGACGGCGGCACCGAGGGCGATGTCGTCAGCGTGATGAACCTGCAGTCCAAGCGCACCGTCTCCGGCACCGTCACCGGCCGCGGCCAGGTCACGATCACCCCGCCGCGCGCCGCAACTGTCCTTGAACCCACCGCCTCGCTCGCGCCCGCCGAGCAGGCGAGCCCCGTCGCCGTCGCCAACGTCAGTTCAGTCGCCCCGAAAGCCGAGTAACCGTGATGTCCGCTCCCCGTATCAACCGCCTCGTCCTCACCGGCGCCCTCTTCACGCTAGGCATCCTCGCCAGCGGCTGCTCCTCGATCGACCGCCTCTCGCAGATCGGCGAACAGCCGAAGCTGACCGCGATCGAAAATCCGACCACGCAGCCGGGCTACAAGCCGGTGCAGATGCCGATGCCGAAACCGGAAGTGGCCTCCTACAGCCCGAACTCGCTGTGGCGCAACGGCTCGAGGGCCTTCTTCAAGGACCAGCGCGCCGCACGCGTCGGCGACCTGCTAACGGTCACCGTCAATTTCACCGACAGGGCCAACATCGCCAACGAGACCCAGCGCAGCCGTACCGCCAAGGAAGATTCTGGTATTACCGACTTCCTCGGCTCCCAAACGGTTACGCAGCCGCTGAAGGTCCTGCCGGGCAAGATCCTCACCACGGACTCAACCTCTTCCAGCGACGGCAAGGGTTCGGTGAACCGGCAGGAAGCGTTGCAGACCAACGTCGCGGCCGTCGTCACGCAAGTGCTGCCGAACGGCAATCTCGTGGTCGAAGGCAAGCAGGAAATCCGC
Source organism: Bradyrhizobium sp. Leo114 (assembly GCF_055229415.2). Taxonomy (NCBI): domain Bacteria; kingdom Pseudomonadati; phylum Pseudomonadota; class Alphaproteobacteria; order Hyphomicrobiales; family Nitrobacteraceae; genus Bradyrhizobium; species Bradyrhizobium sp. Leo114. The sequence continues at coordinate 133,808 of NZ_JBUYEN020000011.1, forward strand.
GTCAATTTCGAGATCCGCGAACTGATCGTCGCGGGCGTCGTGCGGCCCGAGGATATCCAGAGCGACAACACCATCGATTCAAGCAAGATCGCCCAGGCCCGCATCGCCTATGGCGGCCGCGGCCAGATCACCGACGTCCAGCAGCCCCGCTACGGACAGCAGGTGATGGACGTGCTGCTGCCGTTCTGACCTACTTCAAACCAGCTCCCACACTTTGTTGCGAACCTAGGCGCAACGAGGTGTTCCAACGCGGCCCTCGCTAGCTCCCCTGGCGGGGGTCGCGGCTCTTTGACGGTGGCTGAGGACTCTCTCGCCGTGAATGGTCCCATCGCGGAGACACCCTCCCCCCAGCCCTCTCCCGCACGCGGGAGAGGGAGTAGAGCGTCCATTGCGGATGCAAACCGAGCTTAGCTCAGCGCTTTCGTGTAGCATTGCAGGATGCCGAACGGAACGAGCGTTCAGCCTTGCCCGATGCGCGTGTTGATCGGTCTTGCGCTCGCCATCCTGTGCGCCCCGCCTGCGTCGGCGACCGATCCGAGCATCGCGCTCGCGCCAGCGGCCATGGCGCGCATCGGCTCGGTCGACGAGCGCTTTCAATCCTACAATGTCGAGATGGTCGAGGTGACCGGCGGGCACTTCTGGCGTCCTTACGCCGATCGGCGCAAACCTTCTTCAAAAGCGGAAGGCATCCCCTCCGGCAGGGATCCCGCAATGTACGCCTATCGCAAGCCGATCGATCTCGGCAATCCGCGGCTGCGCAAGCTCGCCGCGGCGCTGGGGCCGGCCTATCTGCGCGTGAGCGGCACCTGGGCCAACACCACCTATTTCGACGACGCCGACCAGAGCGCGCGGTCCCCGCCTCCCGGCTTCAACGGCGTGCTGACCCGCCGTCAATGGAACGGTGTCATCGACTTCGCGCGCGCGGCGGACGCTAGGCTCGTCACCTCCTTTGCGACAGGCCTGGGCACGCGCGATGCCAGCGGCATCTGGACGCCGGCGCAGGCCGAGAAGCTGATCGCGGCGACGCAGGCCCTCGGCGGCAACATCGCCGCTGCCGAGTTCATGAACGAGCCTGACCTCGCCGCCAGCGACGGCGCGCCCTCCGGCTATGATGCCGCGAGCTTCGGCCGCGACATCGCCGTGTTCGCGCCGTTCCTCAAGCATGCATCATCGGAAACGATCCTGCTTGGCCCTGATACCGTGAGCACCGGCGGATCAGGCGATGCGCTCGGCAGTGAGAAGCTGTTGGCGGCCGCAGGCCCCGTGTTCGACGCGATCTCGTTCCACTATTACGGCGCGCTCTCGCCACGTTGCAGCAGGACGGTGCCGTCGGCTGCGGCGCGCGACAACAACGCGTTGTCGCAGGACTGGTTGTCCGGCATCGACCGTGCAGCGTCCTTCTACGCAAAATTGCGCGACCGGTTCGCACCCGGCCGGCCGCTGTGGATCACGGAAACGGCGGATGCCGCCTGCGGCGGCAATCCCTGGAGCTCGACTTTCCTCGATAGCTTCCGTTATCTCGATACGCTCGGGCGCATGGCCAAACGGCAGGTGCAAGTCCTCATGCACAACACGCTTGCAGCCAGCGACTACGGCCTGCTGGAAGAGAAGGATTTCACGCCGCGCCCGAACTATTGGGCGGCACTGCTTTGGCGAAAACTGATGGGCACGGTCGTGCTCGACGCCGGATCGGCGGCGGTGCCGGGACTATATCTCTACGCGCATTGCTTGCGGGACAAGTCAGGCGGCGTGGCGCTGCTTGCCATCAACACCGATCGGATGGCGCGGCGGTCGCTCGAGTTCTCCGGAACGGCGCGACGCTACACCCTGACCGCAGCCAGTCTCATTGGCACGCGCATGCGCCTGAATGGCCGCGAATTGAAGCTCGCTGCGGATGATGAATTGCCTGTGCTGGAAGGCGAGCCGCTCGCGACATCGCGTACCGAGCTGGCCCCGACCAGCATCACGTTTTTCTCGATCGCGGATGCGGCTAATCCCACCTGCAAGTAGCGGAACGCCGGGCACCTCTGCATCGGAAGCATACCCCGGGAAACTACGTACAGCAGGTCAGATGCAGGCGAGTGCAGATCACATTTCGAAGAGATGTGATCACGCAAGTCCAACCACTGGCACGAAGCCTGCATAAACCAATCCAACCGGGTATTCCCCAATCAGCCGAAGGTCAAAATGCTTGTCACGCTTGTCGCTATTCTCTGCAACGGCCCGCTTTGTCTTGAAAAAGTCGTCACCAACAGTGAGCAATCCGGCATCACCATGACAGCCTGCAGTGTGAACGCGCAAATCGGCATCGCCGACTGGCTCTCCAAGGGGCCGTATCACGAGTGGAAGCTGAAGAGCTACAAATGCGTCATGGGCAAATATACGCCCAAGAACGAGGCTTAGAGCGTGAGGCGTGCCGGTCCATCGATGAGGATCAGGTTGGCGATCTGATACACGTGCGGGTCAGGCATGATGGCGATTTTACGCGCGGCCTTTCACGCCCCATTAACCCTCGCGCCCTCACTCGCTGGAAGTTGGCGGCGTCGCGCTCTAGGTAGTGCACGACGCAAATTTTCTCGTTATGGGTGTGTTCGATGATCAGGGATGGCGAATATGCCGTTTGGTTTCGGACGCCGCACGGCGAAGGCACCGGGATCATCTATCTTGCAAATGGCAGGATCTCGGGCGGCGACTGCATGTTCACCTATAGCGGCACTTACGAGCTCGACGAAGACCGGTTCACCGCAACGCTGACGACCAAGCGCTACGCCGAAGGCCCGACCACCGTGTTCGGTGTCGACGAGGTCGAGGCAAAGCTGACCGGGGTGTTCAAGGGCCAGACCGCGGTGTGCTCAGGCACCGCGGAGCAAGCGCCGGGCGTGCGTTTCGAGGCCAACCTGTTTCCCCGTCCGGAGCCGCCGTCAGAGCGCGGCATCAAGCGCGCTGCCGGCGTGACACGGCTGCCGCAAAGCCAAGCCGACCGCCACCGCCCCGCCAAGCCGTTTGCGGTTGGGTGATCGGCATAGTTTCGTAGGGTGGGTTAGCCGACCCCACTCTCGGCGGCGTCAACGCACGAAGCTGTAAGGCGTAATCCACCGCCCTGCTCGCGACGATTGCGCTTGCGCCGTCGCGCGCTGAAGCGAAGCTCGGGACGTTAATCCACCTACCGCTTGGCGCTCTAGCCTGCCCTGCCATTCATCTCGTGATGGCTGAGATGACGCTGGTGGCGCGCATGCCGTTCAATGAACGCGTGTCGCGCAGGCGGCCAATCGTTGCGCCAGTTGCCGTCGGTATAGGGATTGCCCGGCCCGATATTCTGGCAATTGGCATCGGGATAGAACTGCGCGCAGTAGCCGGGATCTTCGATCACCGCCTGTGCCGATGCCGGGCTTGCGAAAGCCGCCGCGATGACGCCGGCGCCGATCAGTGCGTATCTCATTCTGGTCTCCTGGACGATGCGGAATCACACTCAGTCGAGATGGTGAGCCGCAGCGCCGGCGCCAATCATGGATCGCGCCGCCTTTCCTGACCGTGATAGTCCGCGACTTGCAACTATCACCGAGGTGACATCGAATAATGTGGCTCATTCACAAGAGCGGGAAAACTTCGCCGGGCAGATCTTGCCCATCCGCCGCCGAAATGTCCTGACGATCGCGCCTATCCCCTTGAAATAGCTCGCGCACATAATGGCACAGGCTTTGCGTGCCGCTTCTGCAGTCACCAATGAGGTGCGACGTGCAGATATCGCCAACGATCTCCTCCTATAGCTTTGTGACCGCGAACACGAAGAACACTGCCGCAAAGGACGTCTCAAGCGCCGACGATCAAGCCTCCACCCAACCCGCGCGAGAAACCTCCCTCGGCAACGATATCGAGCAGGAGTTCCTCAAATACGCCCACATGAACCCGATCGACCGGATGCGCGCGAACATCCTGAAGAGCATGGGGCTGACGGAGGACGACCTGAAAAGCATGACGCCGCAACAGCGCCAGGCCGTCGAGCAGAAGATCAAGGATCTCATCGAGCAGCAGTTTCATAAGAACGCGGACAAGAAGGGTCAGCTCGTCGACGTGTCGGCGTAGCAGCGCCGCTATTTCCGCTGTCATTCCGGGGCGCGCGTAGCGCGAGCCCGGAATCCATTTCACCGCTTGCGCAAGTGGCGAAATGGATTCCGGGCTCATCGCTTCGCGATGCCCCGGAATGACGGCTCCGTCATTGCGAGCAGAGCGAAGCAATCCATTCTTCCGCTTGCGGCGCTATAGATTGCTTTGCTGCGCTCGCAATGACGATGTGGTTGGTTTTGATGCGACAAATCAACCCGACGGGCAAATCAGCCAAAAGTCTGTCCAGACTGTCAGCGAAAAATAAATCGCTTAACCCGTCGGGCAAATCAGTGATTTAACTCCGCGCGTCTCACCCAGATGAGGGGCGGCTCGCGATCGTCACGAACGTTGCGGTGAGATGCGGTGGACGCGGGTGTTGCGACAGACGAGCGTGACATCAGCGGACAGCGAAGTCGTGTGGTTCTGGCGCCCCGACGCTGGCGCTAAGTTCGTAGAGATGCGGGCGACGGTGGCAAGAAAGCCCGGTCACCGGGAAGAGCACGAAGTAAGTCGTAAACCACTGCGCAGGGAAAGCCGGAATGCTTCGGTTGAACCTGTGGTCCTACCCCCGTGCTTTTTGTTGCACGGGACCCATGGGTGCAACCGGCACCCGGCTTTCCCTGCGCCCTCTGATATCGAGGAGGGTGAGACGAACGCAAAGCTCGGGCAATCCATGCCGCGAGAACGCGAACTCACATCCTCACGCTATTTGAAATTTGAATCGGACCTTTCCCCACGTCGTCGCGGGCTTGCGCGCCGCGGCGAGGCCTTTTGGCGTAGCCGGGAACCCCGGACCCATAACCACAGGACTTTGTCGTGTGTTCCGCTGCAACCGCTTGCTTGCGCCACAACAACTCCCTGTGCTTATGGGTCCCCGCTTTTCGCGGCGACGACAGCGAGAGAGCAGCGCGCTCGAACCCACCCTACCCCATCACGCGAACGTGGCCTTCACCTTGCCCAGTCCGGCGAGCTCCATCACGACGCTGTCGCCGGCATTGAGCCATATCGTCCTCACCAGGCTGCCCGTCAGCACCACCTGTCCCGCATGCAGGCCCTTGCCTTCGGCGGCGAGATGGTTGGCAAGCCAGGCGAGTGCGTTATGGGGATGACCGAGCACGTCGGCGCCGGTGCCGCTCGCCACCTCCTCGCCATTGATGAGGGCGCGGCCCTTGACGTCGTGCAGATCGGGCGCGGTGATGCGCGGCACTGCTGTGCCCAGCACGCAACCGGCGGCGAAGAAGTCGTCTGCGATCAGCGTCGGCGCGCCCATCGCCTCCCATTTCGCATAACGGTCGTCGACGATCTCGATCGCGGGACGATACTCCGCGACCGCCTCCGCCACCCATTCGGCGGTGAACGGCGCCTCGCCCGGCGCCAGATCGCGCGCCAGCTTCACCGCGATCTCGCATTCGACGCCGACGCGGACATAGTCGGCCATCTTGAGCTCGGCGCCGCTCTCATGCACGCCCTTCTCGAACACGCCGCCGCCGCAAGGATGGTCGATGCCGAGATAGTCCTGCATCACGGCACTGGTGCAGCCGATCTTGTAGCCGACGAGCGCGCCGACCTTCGGCAGCAACAGGTCATGCACCGCACGCTGGACTTGATAGCCCTCCTCCTCATCGGCCGGTACCAGATCCACCGGCAGCGCCGCCAGCGGCGCGCGGTTACGGCGAGCGGTGGCGATGGCCTTTGCGGCCGCTGCGGTCCTGTCCATGGCCACCTCCCGGATTGCGTTGTCGAGATGGCAATTCAGCACCACGGCGCGCGCTTGACAAGCGCGTCACATACGCGCTCACGCCTTGACAAGGCCAAGCCTGATCAGGCTTTCGGCGGTCGCAAGGATCGTCTCGTCATCGCGGCGGGGCGTCCAATCGAGCTTTTCGCGGGCCTTCGCGCTGGTGGAGCGGCGGACCTTGCCGAGCATCGGCACGGCATAGCGCAGCACCGGAACGCCCATCGCGGCCAACCGCACCACCCAGTCCGGCGCCTGGAAGCGCGGCACCCGCCGGGCGGCGGAACCGAGGTCGCGCCGCAGGAGGTTTGCGATGTCGAGCATCGACATCGGATCTCCGGCAACCGCGATGAAGCGTTCGCCGCGCGCCGCCGGCGAGGTCATCGCGCGCAGATGCAGCTCCGCCACGTCGCGCACGTCGACCACGGCGAAATGGATTCGCGGCACCGCCGGCATCGCGCCATTGAGCAGCATCTTGATGATGTCGATCGAGCCGGAGAAATCCGGTCCCAGGACCGGACCGAACACGGCGACGGGATTGATGACGGACAGCTCCAGCCCGCCGCCCTCCTTCGCAATGAAATCCCAGGCCGCGCGCTCGGCCAGCGTCTTCGATTTGACATAGGCGAACACGTCGTCGCCATCGAGATTGGTCCAGCTCGTCTCGTCGAACGGCTGCGCCTGCGGCGGGTGGCCGTAGCCGATCGCCCCCATCGAGGACGTGACCACGACACGCTTGACGCCGGCATCGCGCGCAGCGCGCAGCACCCGCAGCGTTCCATCGCGTGCGGGAATGATCATCTCGTTCTCGTCCCTGGGCACACTGCTGCTGAGCGGAGAGGCGACATGCAGCACGTAATCGCAGCCGGCCACCGCCTCGCGCCAGCCGGCATCCTGCGTGAGATCGGCAGTGAAGAACGATACGCTCTCGGGCGATGGCGCATTGCCCTGGTGCAGCATCGCCAGCACATCCTTGCTGCGCCCCGGCTGGCGCACCGTGGTGCGCACCTGATGCCCCGCGACCAGCAACTGCAGGATGGTGTGAACCCCGATGAAACCCGATCCACCCTTAACCAAAACGGTGCTCATCCGACAAAGCCTTTCCTGAATCCTCGGCCTCGGCGCGGAAATTCGTTGCGCCGGCCTGCAACATCCGCATCTGGGCCACTATCTGCAGCGGGACAAGTAGGATGAAATTCGAGACCGGTATGGAAAACAATACCACGTCGCCTTGCGATTCCGCCGAATGCGCAGGTTGCGCGCCCGACCCGGCACTGCTCGGCGATTTCAAGCACGCCATTCACGCACTCGGCGGCAAATGGAAGCTGGAAATCCTTTTTGCACTGATGAACGGCGCAATCCGCTTCGGCGCCCTGCGCCGCTCGCTTGATGGCATCACCCAGCACATGCTGACCGCGCAACTGCGCGAGCTCGAACGCGACGGCCTGGTTCTTCGTACCGTGCTTGCCGAAAAGCCGCTGCGGGTGGAATACGAATTGACCGACGCCGCTTATGGACTCTTGCCAGCATTCCGCGAATTGCTCACTTGGTCAAAGACCTATGGCGCACGCGGCCATGCAGCCGCGCGCGAAGCGACACTCGACGCCGAACTCGCCTGAATATCGCTTCGCAGCTTTACGCTATCCCGGCATTCGCAGCGCCTGCCGGATCGCGATCTCGACCGGCGAATAGGCGCCGTCGGGACGCGCGAGCCGATAGGGCTCCCTCAATGGCAGCGCGGGCTGTGCCATGAAGCGCGGCGCCCTGCCCTGGTGCCGTTGGGCAGCGTGAACCAGGAAGGGATGGCAGAGATAGACCGTGCCTGCCGCGCCGGTCGCGAGCGCAATCGGACAGTCGGCGCCCATCTCATCCAGCACCATGCGCGCACGGCCGGCCTCGCCCGCAGGTGCGAGATAGCGAGCCATCGGCTGGTGCGAGCCGACCCTGATGCGTGTCGGCGCATCCTGTTCGCCGACATCGGAGAACAGGAACAGCATCAGCAATGCACGCCCGCGCGAGGTGACATTGACGCGCCAGGCCGAGAAATCCTGCCGCTCATTCGGATCGCAATCCTCGGCGGGAAAGCTGAGGTCGACGTGCCATCCGGCGTCGCCGGGATCGTCCGGATGCGGAAAGCGTACTGGAAAGGTGCCGATGTCCTGTCGCGGCCACCAACGGCCTCTCCCGACGATCTGGTCGATCGCCCTATGCAGGACCGGCGTGTTGATCGCCTGCCGGAACGGTGGCTGGCCATAGAAGCCCAGTCGCACCACCGGGCGCGTCCATGTTGCGGGCGCGTGCTCGCTGCATGGCAAGTCACGCCACAGGATGGCGCGCGCTTCCGCGGCAAGCTCGCGCGGAAAAGCGTCGTCGATCCTGACGAAGCCGTGTTCGATGAATTGGGCAATTTCCGCGTCGCTAAGCGAACGCGCGCGTTCGTGGTCGGTCATGATGATGATCTCTCAAGCTGGCGCCAGACATTGTTGCGCTGCGCCATGCAGCGGCGGTCCGGCTCAATCGGTCCAATGGGATGCCGCAAGCAGCGGCGGCTGGAGTCAGCGACCCAGCAAGAAGACCGAAGCGATATTGAGAATGGATGTCATCATGGCGACGCGAAACTACCTCCGCCGGATGGCGGTTTCAATGGCACCGCCGCGAGCCCAACCCTATTCGTCGCGATAGACTTTTTCGCGCTTCTCGTGACGTTCCTGGGCCTCGACCGAGAGCGTTGCGATCGGACGAGCCTCGAGCCGCTTGAGGGAGATCGGCTCGCCGGTCTCCTCGCAATAGCCGTAGGTGTTGTCCTCGATGCGCTGCAGTGCGGCATCGATCTTGGAGATCAGCTTGCGCTGGCGGTCGCGGGCGCGCAGCTCGATCGCACGGTCGGTCTCGGAGGAAGCACGGTCGGCAAGGTCGGGGTGGTTGACGTTCTCTTCCTGCAAGGTCTGCAGCGTGAGCTTCGATTCGCGGAGGATCTCATCCTTCCAGGCCAGCAGCTTGGCGCGGAAATAGTCGCGCTGACGCTCGTTCATGAAAGGCTCTTTTTCAGAAGGCCGGTAGTTCTTCAGCTTTTCCAAAGGCAGTCCATGTCCCTGTCAGGCGGACGAAAATGGGTCATCCGCGCGGCGCCTTATATAGCTACCTCATGTGACAGACAATATCGGTGCAACTGCTACGAATGGCCATTTCCACCCCCTTACACAGGCAAGTTGGCCCCGTTCCGGCGGGACCAGTCAGTGCGCTCGTCCGGCACCAGCATCCCCGCGCATGAAGGGGCCGGATCAGTCCTTTTTGCCCGGCCTGGCGAATTAAATCCGCGCTGACCGGACCGAACGAATTGCTATCAAGGCAACCGCCCTTAGGCCTGCCCGGCCTTGGCGAGCTCGACTTCAACGCGAAGCTCGATCTCGGACAGGACCGCATCGAGGCCGGGATGGCCGGAGGAGGATTTCAGGCTGGCGGCGGCATCGCGCAGCCGCGCCACGGTGCTCGCTTCCAGATTGCCGGCCAGAAGGCCGATCTTGAGCTCGTCGAGCACATCGAGCGCGCCGCGGCCCCGCGCGACCGAGCGCTTGCGGCGTTCCATGGGGTCCTCGACACCCTGCAGCGCAAGCAGCGCATCGATATTCGCGGCGGCTTTCGGCGCGGCGCCGGAACGGACCTCGCCCGCCTCCGTCGAGGGTTCCGGCAGCGCGAAGCTGCTCGAACTGTTCCGCCGCGTGCTGCTCGCGGGCGTTCCAAGCGTGGTGCCGTTCGGTCCTGAGATGCGCATCGTCGATGATCCCGCGGGCGTGCTGGGCGGAACTTTCGCCCCCTTATGGTTAATGGACCGTAAACGACCCGGCAAAATCTGCCGCCGGCCGGCAGTTTCGACTCCGCCGGAAAACGGAGCGCGAATGGCGATCACGCAATTTCACTAAAAATATCAGTTATTTGATGCATCACCCCGCCATGGCACAGCCCTCGCATAGTGAAGGGCGGATCGCCGCTATGGGAGTGGCGTGCCGGTCCGATGGAAGACCTCGAGGGGAGCAAAGGGATGCCCGGCATCCGTTCGGCACACTATTTCGCAGCCGCCTGCGCCGCGTGGCTCGCGCTCGCGCTGACCGCTTTGCCCGCGGGCGCGACGTCGCGGATCAAGGACCTCGCCAATATCGAAGGCGTGCGGCAGAACCAGTTGATCGGCTACGGCCTCGTGGTCGGCCTCAATGGCACCGGCGATACGCTCAACAATATCCCCTTCACCAAGCAATCGCTGCAGGCGATGCTGGAACGGATGGGCGTTAACATCCGCGGCGCCACCATCCGCACCGGCAACGTCGCCGCCGTAATGGTCACCGGCAATCTGCCGGCCTTCGGCACGCAGGGCACGCGGATGGACGTCACGGTCTCCGCGCTCGGCGACGCCAAGGACCTGCGTGGCGGCACCCTGCTCGTCACCCCCCTGCTCGGCGCCGACGGCAATGTCTATGCGGTCGCGCAGGGCACGCTCGCGATCTCCGGCTTCCAGGCCGAAGGCGAAGCCGCCAAGGTCGTGCGCGGCGTCCCGACCGTCGGCCGTATCGCCAACGGCGCGATCATCGAGCGCGAGATCGAGTTCACGCTCAATCGCCTGCCCAATGTCCGCCTCGCGCTGCGCAATGCCGACTTCACCACCGCCAAGCGCATTGCGGCGGCGGTGAATGATTTCCTCGGGGTCAAGACCGCCGAGCCGATCGATCCCTCAACCGTGCAGCTCAACATCCCGGCAGAGTTCAAGGGCAACGTCGTCGCCTTCCTGACCGAGATCGAGCAGTTGCAGGTCGATCCGGATCTTGCGGCGAAGATCGTGATCGATGAGCGCTCCGGCATCATCGTGATGGGCCGCGACGTTCGCGTCGCCACCGTGGCGGTCGCGCAAGGCAATCTCACGGTGTCGATCTCCGAGAGCCCGCAAGTGAGCCAGCCCAATCCGCTGTCGCGGGGACGCACGGTGGTGACGCCGCGCTCGAATGTACAGGTTACCGAAGACGGCAAGAAATTCGCCGTGGTGAAAGACGGCGTCTCGCTGCAGCAACTCGTCGATGGACTGAACGGGCTCGGGATCGGCCCGCGCGATCTCATCAGCATCCTGCAGGCGATCAAGGCGGCCGGCGCGATCCAGGCCGACATCGAGGTGATGTGATGCAGAGCGGATTTGCCGACGTCCTCACCAATCCCTACCGCGCGCCGCGCGGCAATGGCCGCAACGACTCACAACTCGCGGAAGCGCTGACCAAGGTCTCACCGGAAATGCAGGCCAAGGCCCGCGCGAAGGCGCAGGATTTCGAGGCGCTGTTTCTCAATTCGATGTTTTCGCAGATGACCAGCGGCATCAAGGGCGAAGGCCCGTTTGGCGATACGCCCGGCACCGGCGTGTGGCGCTCGATGCTGACGGAAGAATATTCGAAATCGTTCGCGAAATCCGGCGGCGTCGGCATTTCCAACGAAGTGTTCCGCACGCTGATCCTGCAGCAGGCAGGCGGCGCCAGCCAAGCTTAAGGAGATCAGGACAAGATGAACCAGCGTCTTCAATCGCGGCCGGCGCCGGCGCAAGCCGCGAAGTCTGCAGCGTCGACACCTGCCGAAATCCGCAAGATCGCGGAAGAACTGATGGATGTGATGAGCGCGCTGCTCGGCATCACCGAGCGCGAGACGGAGCTGGTACGCGCCGGCAAGGTACGCGAGGCGATGCTACTCGAAGCGCAGAAATCGGAATTGTCGCGCCGCTACATGGTCGCGGTCGAGAGCGTGAAGGCTGCGCAGAAGCAGCTAGCACAGGCGGCGCCCGATCTCTTGAACACGCTGCGCCGCCATCACGATACCTTCCGCGCGATGCTTCAGGTGAATCTGACTGTTCTCGCCACCGCCCATGCGGTGTCGGAGGGTATCGTGCGCGGCGTTAACAGCGAGATCCAGCGCCGCAACGTGCCGAATACCTACACCGCCGCCGGCCGGCGCGCCGCGCCTGGTCCGCGCCACATGACGCCGCTCGCGGTCAGCCGGTCGCTGTAATTCGCTAAAATTGTCACGCTGATGTAAGCGCGGCATTCAGCGCGTTCCCTAACAACCTATTGAGAGGTGTGACCTATAGTTGCGGTTTATGGAGGGTTGGGATTTGACTCGAAGCATTAGCTAGTGCGCAGGCACTAGGAGGCGTGATGAGTACAGATTTCAGCATCAAGCCGGTCGGGGTACCGGTTGCGGCTCCGATCACCGCTCCCGTTAGCGAAGCGGCGCGGAATGCCGTCCCAACCGAATTGCCGCCGAGCCGGAGCGTCACCGCGACGGATGCAGGCGCGCGCGCCAGCATCAATTCCAACGTCGTCAACGCGTCCGTTTCCAATCAAGTCATTATCGATCGCGACGCCGCTTCCGTTGTCTTTCAGGTCGTCGACAACCGCACGAGCCAGGTGGTGAGGCAGTTTCCCGAAGAGGCGGTGCTGCGCCGCCGCGCCTATTTCCGCACGCTCGACCTGACCAAGGAAGCGCCGACGCGTCTCGGCGCCACCGACCGCAGGGCCTGACGCTTCAGAGCGTTTTCGAGCGAAGTGGATACCGGTTCGCGTGAAGAAAACGCGTCAAACAAAAGATCTAAAGCTTCGGTTCTCGAAACGAAGCTTTAGCCCTGGCGCTTCGCGTAGGCCTGGTCGAGATACGTTCCCCCGGTCGCAGGATCGTTGACGACATTCTTGATCAGCGCCGTGCCGATCGCGGTCAGCGTAAACTTGGTATCGCCGATCCGGAACGACTGATCCTTAATCAGGACATCCTGGTACTTGCTGGTGCCCTCGCTCTCGTAGTGCACCTTGGCGCGGAAGCCCGTGACGTTCGAGACTTGGATCTTGAACGACTTGTTGTTGGCGTATTTGCCGGTCCAACTGCCCTCGTAGAGCTGAGGATCAACAGCTACATAGGGCGTCTTGGAGGGAACGTTCAGCCCGACGGCCTTGTAGTTGGCCGCCAGGATGCCCATCATGTCGGCCATTGCAGCCGCCCCACTCTGCCTAGGCGCGGCCGGCGAGGCCGGCGGCGAGGTTGCAGTTGATGTCGATCAGCGACTTCAGCTTCGCCGGATCCGGATTGATCTGCATCTCGACGGTCTGCTTCATAACGAATACGCCGATATTGGTGATGTTCTGGCGCACTTCGAGCGGCTGCGGATTGTCATTGGCCTGCGCAGCGCTCATGAAGATCGACCACAGGCGGCGATTGAACAGCAGCGCGTTCTGCATCGCCTTGTCGGGCCCATTCCAGTTCGTCTGAACTTCCTGAAGCTGTCGTGCAGCCTTTAGCAGCGCCTGCGCTTCGATTTCACGGGGGGACGCCGTCGTAGTTGACGTGCGTGCGTAGGCCTGAGCTGCGTTTGACATTCACGAACCTCGGTGGGAGCGGTTTGACCGCGGGGTCTCAAAAAGTGCCCAACTTTCATACAGACGGTGCCTTTAAATATGGTTAGCAAGGGTTACGAAATGTGTCCGTTTTCCGGCGGAAGCCGCCAGGCCACGCCTTAACCAAAACGAAGACGGCGGAGTTTCCTCCGCCGTCTCGCGCCGTTCTTGATCTGGTGAAGCTGCGCTTAGCGGAGCAACTGCAGCACGCTCTGCTGGCTCTGGTTGGCAAGCGCGAGCGCGGACACCGCGATCGACTGGCGGGTCGACAGCGCCTGGCTGTTGGCCGCTTCCTCGTTGGTGTCGGCCAGCGTCAGGTTGGAGGAGCCGGTCTGCAGCACGTTGATCAGGTTCTTCGAGAAGTCCTGGCGGATCTGCACGATCGACAGGTTCGAACCGAAGGCCGACGCCTGGGCGCGCAGCGTGCTGCTGGCGTTGTTGAGCCCGCTCACCACCTTCTGCACGGAGTCGTTGTCCTTGAAGTCGCCGGCCGACAGCGCCGCAAGGCCAAGGCCCGCGGAGTTGAAGTTGACGCCGGAGATCCCCAGCGTCGACTTGCCGGTTTCGTTGAAAGTCAGCCGCAACGTGTCGCCGGTGAGCAGGTTGACGCCGTTGAAGGAAGCATCCTGCGCCGTGGTCGTGATCTGGTTCAGGATGTTGTTGTACTGGGTGACCAGCGCGTCACGAGCGGCGCTGGCGTTCGGATCGACCACCGGATCGCTCGGGGTCTTGCCGAAGAACAACTGGCCCGAAAGAGCCGCAGTGCCGCTGATCAAGCCGATCGTGGCGGAGGCTGCGTCGTTCGAGGTGGTGATCGTCAGCGTGCCGTCCTGCGCCAGTGTGGCCTGTAGATTGTTCGACGACAGCGCCGCGTTGAGGTCGTTCAGCGAGTTGACGTGGCCCGGGCCGGTACCGCCGAAGGTGATGCTGGTTGCGACGCCGCCGCCGGTGGAGGCGATCGACAGCGTCTGGCCGTTGAGCGGAGACGGACCGGTGCCGCGGGCCTGGCTGACGCCGGTGCCGAGGCCGAGCGCTGCGAGCGCATCGGCGTTCGAACTCGTGATCGTCAGGTCGCTGCTAGCGCCGGTATGGAGCACGATGTGACCGCCGGTGACGGTCGACGGCGTGGAGCCGGTGCCGGTGTTGCCTGACAACGTATCGATCTTGCTCAACAGGGTGGTGATGTTGTCGGTGATGTTGATGTGGTTATCGTCGGCTGCACCCGTGGTCACGAAGCTCAGGAGCTTACCGTTGACTGTGATGGTGTCACCCGCGGAGAAGGCCGACTTCAACGCATCGCTGGTCGCAGTCGAAGCACCGGAAAGCAGAGTAGCGCCGGTGATCTCAGGTGTGGCAATGGGCGCGCGGGTCACGCTCGTGACACCGCTCAGGCCAAGCTTGCTCAACGTACCGGCAAGCGAGCCCGACAGGCTGAGGTCGTTGGTGGTGCCGGTATCGATATTGATCTGGCCAGTGCCATCGACCGTGGCGGTAACGCCGGGCGCGGCCTGATTGATCGCACTCAGGATGCTTCCGATCGTCCCGTCGGCGAGGCCGATCGAGTAGTTGTTGGCCGCCATCGAACCGGTAACGCCGGTGCCGGCGTGGAACTGGATCGTCTTGCCGTTGATCTGCAGGTAGTCCGACGTGGTGAGAGCAGAGCTCAACGCGTCGGAGCCCGGAGTCGCCGGCACGCCAATCAGCGTCGTTGCGGTGGCCGTTGCCGCAACGATCGAGCCGCCGCCGCGGTTGGTGGTGGAGATGCCGAGCGCGGTCGCCGCAGCTCCACCGGTGATGGTGACATCGTTCGTCGTGCCGGTTGCAATCAGGATGTGGCCAGTCCCGTCAACGGTGGCGGTCACGCCGGCGCCCGCCGCGGTCCCGATCGCGGTAAGGATGTCACCGAACGTCGAGGTGGTGCCGGTGTTGAGGCCGATCGTGGTGTTGTTGCCGGTCGTCGTGGTCGCCGTCGCCGTCGCGCTAAAGGTGATGGTGTTGTTGTTGATGGTCAGCGTCTGGCCGGAGAGCGAGGCCAGAACGGCGGAATCAAGGTGGTTAGCGCCGCCAGAGTTGAGCGAGGTGAGGTTATTGACTGCCACCGCTGGCGGTCCTGCGTTGTCCTGCAGCGCAACCGTGCCGGTGGAGGTGTTGCTGGTGTAGGCGTTCTGGTGAGACGCGCCGATCGCGGTGCCGTGGGCGGTCGAAGCGGTATAGGTGACCGTCTGGTTGTTGACCTGGTTGGTGCCGGTGAACGCCGCGTCGATAGACGCGCCGGTGCCGAGCAGGTTCGAGGCCGTAGCGCCGTTGATCTTGACGCTCACGCTCGACTTGGCGGAATAGCCGACGGTCGACTGCAGGGCCTGGGTCGCGACCGACTTGGCGCCGTCGACCAGCTTCTGCAGTGAGGTGATGCCGGTGTTGGCCGCCTGCAGCACCTGCACGCCGTTGCCGATGCCATCGAGCAGGTTGTTGATGTCGCTGGCACGATTGTCGAGCGCGGCGGCGGTGAAGAAGTTGGTGGGGTTATCGAGGGCCGAGTTAACCTTCTTGCCGGTGGAAAGACGGCTCTGGGTGGTGGCGAGCAGATCGGCTGTCGACTGCAGCGAGAGGAGGTTCTGGCGTACCGATGCCGAGAGAACAATGCCGGACATTTTCATACCTTTCTGGTGTGAAACAGGAACAAGTCGCTTCCAATCTTTTTTGATCGGACGACGGCTCACCTTGGAACCAAGCCTCCTAAGAAAAAATGAATCTTCCTGGTCGGATTTCTGGCCAGCGAACAGCGCGAAAATGCTACGCGGCGGCACAGTTGCTCCGGAATACTACTGAATTTGCTGCGCCTTCGGACCGAAGGGCGAACACAGCAGGAATGGCGTTTACCAACTGTTAACCATGATCGGAAAGGATTGCGGCGCGATCGGCCGCCATCGGTCTTAACGGCGGACGCGCGCCAGACATGATTCGATTTCGTCGCAACGACGCATCGCGCGGGAATGGCGGCAGAGGAGAACGGGAATGGCATTGAAGGTCGAGCTGAAGCCGAACGAGCGGATCATCATCGGCTCCTGCGTGGTCACCAACACCGATCAGCGGGCTCGCCTCCTGATTGACGGCGACAGGATTCCGATCCTGCGCGAGAAGGACATTCTGACGCCGGAGACAGCCGACACGCCGGCCAAGCTGGTCTATCTCGCGGTGCAGCTCATGTATCTCTCGCCCGACCCGATGGCGCACCATCCGACCTATTTCAGCCTGGTGCGCGACATCATCACGGCGATGCCAAGCGGCTGGCCATTCATCGAAAACATCAACAACCACATCCTCAACGGTGACCTCTATCACGCGCTGAAGGAGTCGAAGAAGCTGATCGCACACGAAGAGGCCCTGCTGCAAAGCGCAAGGAAGCTCGACGCCCCCGCGCAGGAGGACGAGCGCAAGTCGGCGTGAGACGATCACACGATCAAGAAAAAAAGGCCTCCGAAAGGGAGGCCTTTTTTGTGTTCATTGCATCGCGCGCGATGACGAGATTCAGGTCGCTGAAGCAGTCGCCGGATGGAAGACCAGCGCAAAGCCATCCATGCAGTAGCGCAGACCCGTCGGCTTCGGACCGTCGTCGAAGACGTGGCCGAGATGGCCGCCGCAGCGCCGGCAATGCACCTCCGTACGCGCCATGCCGAAGGTGCGATCTTCCGTCGTGCCGACGGCGTTTTCGAGCGGCCGATAGAAACTCGGCCAGCCGGTCCCGCTTTCGAACTTGGTGTCGGAGGAGAATAGCGGCAGGTCGCAGCCTGCGCAGGCGAAGATGCCCTTGCGGTGCTCCTTCAACAGCGGGCTGGACCATGGCCGCTCCGTGCCCTGTTTGCGCAGGATCTCATATTGCTGCGGCGTGAGCTGCGCGCGCCACTCGGCGTCGGTCTTCTCGATCTCGAATTTCTCGGCGGCCTGCGCCGGCGAACCACGCAGCCAGCGGAAAGCGGCGAGGCTGAACAGGCCGGCAACGGAAGCAAGCAGGAAACGGCGGTCAATCATGATGGTCTCCGTGGAGGCGGATGACGATTGTTCGCTGTCAGATACGGCACACCCGATTGCGACGTTACACCGGTCAGTCCCTGATCTCCTCACTTTTCTGCGAGCTTGAGCCATACAGCTCCTGCGGCACAGACGGTTGCGGGTGCGCAGTCCGCTGGCCACCAGGCGCCGGGCGGCGGCGCGGCGGCCGCGGCAGGGTGCCGTACTGGCGATTGGCCTCGGCGAGACGTGCGTTGCGGACGCGCTCCTTGGCGCGCACGCCCTCCCGATAGCGCGCCAGTGCGTTGGCGGCGGCGGAGGCGCCCCGCCCCCAAAGGCTGATCAGATGCGCCGCGATGCGGCCGGTCGTCCCGCCCGCCCAGACCAGTTCGAACGGCGAGAACAGCCGCCAGCGTTCGTCGCCCCACAGGATGCTGCGTGCGATCAACAGCCCGGCCATTGCCGAGGTGTTCATGCCCTGCCGGCCAAAGCCGCTTGCGACCCAGAGGCCCTTGCGCAGCTCGCCGATCTGCGGCATGCCATGCACCGTCACGCCAACGGCGCCGCCAAAGACATCGTCGATTGCGACCTTGCCGAGTTGCGGAAAGACGGTCGCGATGCGGCGCTGGATGGCGGGCGCGAAACGCTGCGGCTTCGCGTTCCATGTCGTCTCCGGGCTCGCCCACATCAGCCGGTCGCCATCGACGATTCGGAAATGATCGATGCCGTCGCTGTCGCCGACCGAGCCGTGAAAGGCGAGCGCCTCCGCGAGCCGCTCGCCAAGCGGCTCGCTCACCGCCGCATAGCGCCAGACAGGCAGCAGCGTGTCCGACAGGCGCTGGAGCGGCGCGCCGAGATGAACATTGCCGGCGAGCACGATATGGGACGCGCGCAAGCGCGCCGAAGGCGTAACGATGCGCTTGCGGATGCCGGAGAAGTCGATGCTGACCACCGGCGTGTCCTCGAAAATGCGCGCCCCTGCCCGCTGCGCAAGCGCCGCCAAGCCATGCACATATTTGCGGCCGTCAACCTGAAACGCTTTGGGATAGTAGATGCCATGGAAATAGCGCTTCGTCCTGATGGTGCTGCGCACACGGTCGACGTGCCAGCCCTCGACCTCGGTCTCGAAATCCTCAGCCAGCGTCTGCAGCCGGCTGATCAGGGTCTCGCCGACATCGACGGTGGAAACCTGCAGCGCACCCTCGCTGAACGCGATGCCCGGGATCAGTTCCTCGGTCGCGGTCGCGCGAACGTAATCGGCGCCGGACTTCGACAGCGCCCAGAGTTCGCGGGCGTCTTCCAGGCCGACGCGTTCGATCAGCTCGGACAGCGGAAGATTGAATCCCGGCATCACCGTGCCGAGCTGGTTACCGGAGGCGTTCCAGCCGACCTGGCGGCCTTCGAGCACCGCAACACTGGCGCCAAGCCGCGCCGCCTCCCGCGCCACCGTCAGTCCGGCAAGCCCCGCCCCGACCACGCAGATATCGACGTCCAGCTCGACCGAAAGGCGCGAGGGGAACGGCATCGCAGCATCGCGATGGTCGGTCGCACTTGTGGAAGTCTCGCTCATGTCGTTTTCTTACGGACCGCGACACGGCTTGTCACCTTGTCGCGGGCATGAGCATGTAAGATTAATCCAGAACACGCCGAATTGAGATTGCGCCATGCGCCGTTTGATGCTGTTGCGTCACGCCAAGACCGAAACCGAATCGCCCACGGGCCAGGATCACGACCGGCGGCTCGACGAGCGCGGCCACCGTGATGCCGCGGAGATCGGCGCCTGGATCGGCCGGCATCCGCCCTTTCCTGACCGCGTGCTGGTCTCGCCCGCGGTCCGGGCACATCAGACCTGGGAAGTCGTCTGGCAAGCGATGAAAGGGCTCGTATCGCCGCCAGACGTCGAGTTCCTACCGGAACTCTACGGCGCCGATCCGACCGACCTGCTGCACACGATTCGGATGGCTTCGGTCGGCGACCCCAAGCGGTTGATGCTGATCGGCCACAATCCCGGCATGCATGAGCTTGCCCTCACCCTCATCGGCAGCGGCGACGCATCTGCGAAGAAAGCGCTCGATCACAACCTGCCAACCTCCGGTCTTGCGATCTTCGACTTCCCGACGCACGACTGGACCGACGTGGCGTTCCGTCGCGGCAAGCTCGTACAGTTTGTCAGCCCGAAACTATTGAAGCAGACTTCGGACGACTAGAGGCAGGCGCGGGAATCGCCGCTTGCCGTGTCAATGTTGAGCGGACAGGAGGCGTGGATGTTCAAGTCCATTCTGGTGCCGATCGATTTGGCCGACACCGATCTGGCGAAGCCCGCGATCGCGACAGCGGCAACGCTCGCGGAAAACTGGAGGGGTACGGTACGCCTGCTCAACGTGCTGCCGATGACACCGGTGATGCTGGCCGAATATGTGCCGGCCGATTTCGATACCCAACAGCGGCAGACCTCCGAGGAAGCGCTGGCGATCGTGGCCCGGGAAAGCGGCATCGAGCCATCGCGCATTTCCAGCGTGGTGCGACAGGGCGGCATCTATCACGAGATCCTCGAGGAAGCGGCGGCAATGCACGCCGACCTTATCGTGATGACCTCGCACCGCCCAGCGATGCGCACCTATTTTCTCGGCTCCAATGCCGGCCATGTGGTGCGCTACGCAAAATGCTCGGTGCTGGTGGTGCGGCACTAAAATGCTTTCGATCCAAGCTTTCCCATCGCGGGATTGAGCGCGCCGCCAACGGCGGCCTCGATCTGGCAGCGTGAGATGCCGATGTCGCGCAGCGCGCGGTCATCCAGTCCGCGAAGTGTTTTGATGGCGGCGCGGCGCTCCAGATAAGCGAGCAGCGCGTGCGCGCCCGCTTCGATCCGGCGAACCAGCCCGCCTGAAGCGCCCGGCTGCGCGGGCCGGCCTGCGGCTGAGGATAGCGTCGACATCGTCTTCTCTCCGGCTTTCTCCCGCGCGGCAAAGCGATGCCGTCGGCGCAAATGCTATCGCAGCGCCGTATTGACCTCGGATTGCTTGCGCATCCTCAGTACAATCGCAGGATTGATGCCCCCTAGATGATCCGGTAATTATCTCGGTTCAAGCGAAACATTGTCCTCGGTGCAATAATGTCGAAGTTCGAATATTTGCGGCTTGCCGACGCCATCGCCGCCGAGATCGCCGGCGGCGCGCTGAAACCTGGCGACCGCCTGCCGCCACAACGCAGTTTCGCCTATGAGCGCAAGATCGCGGTGTCGACCGCGAGCCGGGTCTACACCGAGCTGTTGCGGCGCGGTCTCGTCGTCGGCGAAGTCGGCCGCGGCACCTTCATTTCCGGCGACGCGCGAGGCAGCATCGCGCCGTCGCCCGAGGCGCATGGCGCGCGCATCGACATGGAATTCAACTATCCGCTGCTGCCGCAACAGGCGGCGATCATCGCGAAAAGCCTGCAAGGGCTGGAACGGACAGAGGCGCTCGAGGCCGCATTGCGGCCGTCGACCAGCACGGGCACGCAAGCCGTGCGACAGGTCTCGGCGGCGTTCCTTGCCCGCAAGAACTGGTCTCCCGGCGCCGAGCAGATCGTCTTTACCGCCAACGGCAGGCAGTGCATCGCGGCCGCGCTCGCCGCGCTGGTGCCGCCGGGCGGGCGCTGCGGCGTCGAGGCGCTGACCTATCCCTTCATCAAGGGCATCGCGGCGCGGCTTGGCGTGACGCTGGTGCCGCTTGCGATGGATGAGCACGGCGTGCGGCCCGATGCGGTGCAGAAAGCGCACCGCGAGGCGCATCTTTCGGCGCTCTATCTGCAGCCGACCATTCAAAACCCGCTGGGCATCACGATGCCGGCCGCGCGGCGCACCGATCTGCTGCGCGTGGTCGAGAAGCTCGACCTCACTATCATCGAGGACACGGTCTACGGATTTCTCGACGATGAGCCGCCGCTCGCTGCGCTGTCTCCCGACCGCTGCATCGTGCTCGACAGCCTCTCGAAGAAAGTCGCACCCGGGCTTGCGCTCGGCTTCATCGTGTCTCCGCTACGGCTGCGCGAGATCATCATGGCATCCGTCCGCTCCGGCGGATGGACGGCGTCAGGCTATGCGTTTGCTGCCGGGCAGCGGCTTATGGGTGACGGCACCGTGTCGGAGCTCACGCGGCTGAAGCGGATCGACGCGGCGCGCCGCCAGCAGATGGCCGCAAAATTGCTCGCCGGTTTCGAAGTCCAGGCCAATACCAAGGCCTATCATCTCTGGCTGACATTGCCGCCGCATTGGCGCTCGCAGACTTTCGTAGCCGCAGCCGCCCGTCGCGACATCGCGTTGACGCCGTCGACGACCTTCGCGGTCGCCCCGGGACATGCACCCAACGCGGTCCGCCTGGCGCTGGGCGCGCCGACGCTGGAGCAGCTCGAAACCGGACTCCGGGCGCTGTCGGGCATCTTGATCGCGAAGGAAGAGGATTTTGACGCGACCGAGTGAAGCGAGCTACGGCAGCAATTTATCCGGCAGATGATCGAAGCTGTAGCTGCGCGGCCGGTTGCGGCCGACGAAGCCGCCGATCTGCCAGGCGAACAGGACGGCGAAGCCGATCAGAAACAGCACGGCGATAAATTCGCCGGTGAACAGCGCGCGCAGCAATAGCCCGATCATCGCGACCGCCAGCACCGCCAACACCGCGAGCGCGGCCGCATAGGTCACAGGCCCGAGCCCGCCTGTCAGCACCGCCTTGCTGCCGGCCGCCTTCATCCGCCGGTGCAATTCCTCGATGAAGGCACGGTAGCCGTGGTCCTGCGGCGCCATCAGTGTCGCGGTCTGCCAGGTGGTCGAGAGGATGACGAGACGTCCGCCATTGGCATTCGCAATATCGGCACGGAAACGGCGCGACTGCATCGACACCGGACGGTACGAGAGGCGGACCGCCGAGATATCGCGATAAGGCCAGACGCCGGAACGGCCGGCGATGCGCCACGACAATCCGGCATCGGTCAATTCGAATTGATGCGCCGATCCGATCAATGATGCCTTGTAGGCATAGCGCGTCGGCGTGTCCTCGCCTGGTTCGGCGCTATTGTTGGCTGATGATTTCGGCAAATTCCACAACCCGGAGTATCGGCTGACCGCGCCGCTTGCGCGGCGCGCCGGCTTCATCCTACAAGCAGACCATGGACGAGACGACCTCTTTTCCACGCCACCTGATTCTCGGCGGCGCCATGCTTTCCGGCGTGCTGCTGGCGCTCGCCGTGCACATGCTGGGCATGCGCTACGGCCTTGATCTTGGCGGGCTGTGGCGCTCCGACACGCACGAGACCATGCCGGCGGGCGCGGCGATCGCCTGGTGGCTGATCGCGACGGTGGCGTTCTGTGGCGGCTACTTCACCG
This sequence comes from Bradyrhizobium sp. Leo114, assembly GCF_055229415.2. NCBI lineage: Bacteria > Pseudomonadati > Pseudomonadota > Alphaproteobacteria > Hyphomicrobiales > Nitrobacteraceae > Bradyrhizobium > Bradyrhizobium sp. Leo114. Next base: position 156,420 of record NZ_JBUYEN020000011.1, read on the forward strand.
CAAACCTGATGCACAGCGCCGTCGCCGGCGAGATCCCGCCGCGGATGCGGCAGTTCCTGATCGCCGTCGGCGTCCTCATTCTCGCCGGCGCCGGCCAGGTGGCGTCGGCACCGAGTTCGATCTCGACCATCTCGATCGTGGAGGCCGGCCTCGCCGCGCTATGCCTCGGCGGTGCGATGGCGTTTTGCGGCGCGCATTTTGCGCTGCGCAGGAGTTAAGCGCTCAGGCGCTGCGGCGACCTTTCCGCCAGGATTTTCATCACCTCGGCGACGGGACGCGGCGCGCTGAACAGATAGCCCTGCGCCTGCGTGCATCCCTCGCGACGCAGCAGTTCGAACTGCGCATCGGTCTCAACACCCTCCGCCGTGGTGACGATGCCGAGACTCTTGCCGAGCCCGGTCACGGCGCGGACGATCGCCATAGAATCTTCCCGCGTCGCGAGGTCGCTGACGAACGAGCGATCGATCTTGATCTTGTCAAACGGGAAACTGCGAAGATAGCTCAGCGACGAATAGCCGGTGCCGAAATCGTCCAGCGAGATGCGGATGCCAAGCGCGCGCAGTTCGTGCAGCACCGCAAGCGTCGCCTCGCTGTTCTGCAGCAGCACCGTCTCCGTGATCTCGAGCTCGAGGCGATGCGCAGCAAGGCGGGTGTCCTCAAGCGCCGCCTTCACAGATGACACCAGGTTCGGGTTCTTGAACTGGATCGGCGACAGATTGACCGCGACCGCGACGTCCTGCGGCCAGGCAGCCGCATCCGCGCAGGCCTGGCGCAGCACGAATTCCCCGATCGGAACGATCAGTCCGGTTTCTTCCGCAAGCCCGATGAAATTGCCCGGCGGGATCACCCCGCGCAGCGAATGTTTCCAGCGCAGCAAGGCCTCGCAGGCGACGATCCGGTCGTGGGCGACGTCGCGGATCGGCTGATAGTGAACCTCGAATTCATCACGCTGCAGCGCCTTGCGCAGGTCGAGCTCGAGCATGCGCCGCGCTTGCGCGCGTGCATCCATCCCGGTCTCGAAGAAGCGATAGGTGGCGCGGCCGTCCGCTTTGGCACGGTAGAGCGCGAGATCGGCCTTCTTCAACAATTCGTCCGGATTCTTGCCGTCCTCGGGCGCCAGCGAGATGCCGATGCTGACGCCGATCACGAGCTGATGGCCGCCGATGTCGTAAGGAGCCGCGATTTTCTCGACGATGAGGCTCGCGAGCGTGGCCACCACTGATGGGTCGCAATCCCCGCAGAACTGCACGATCGCGAATTCGTCGCCGCCGAGCCTGGCCACGGTATCGTTCTCGGTGACGCATTCACCGAGCCGCTGCGCGACCGCCTTGAGCAGCGCGTCTCCGACGGGATGGCCGAGCGAATCGTTGATGATCTTGAAATGATCGAGATCGAGGCAGAGCACCGCGAGCTGGTCGCTGCGCCGGGCGAGCCGCAATCCCTTTTCGAGCTGTTCGCGGAACAGCGTCCGGTTGGGCAGATTGGTCAGCGCATCATGGCGCGCCATGTGCGAAATCCGCTCCTGCGCCTGCTGCCACTCGGTGATGTCCTCGAAAGTCGCGACCCAGCCGCCGCCTTTCATCGGCTGGTCGACAACGCGGATCGAGCGGCCGCCCCTGGTCACCACCTTGGTCACGGTGTGGCCGGCGCTGGCTTCCGCCATCACACCGGCGACGAACTGATCGGGATCGCCGTCCCATTCGCCGTTCAGCTTCTGGTCCTGCAGGACGTCGCGCAGCAGGCGGCCCCGCAGCGGAATGCTGGACCGGCCCATCATCGCGCCGTAACGGTCGTTGGCCAGGAGGATGCGGCCATCCGCATCGAACATGCACAAGCCCTGCGACATGTTGCCGAGCGCGGTGTCGAGCAGAACCTTCTGCTGGCGCATTTCGCCCTTGGCACGACGGTCGAGCATGGCCGCACCAGCGTGATCCCGAGAAACGCGAAGGTCACGATCGCCGTCAGGGAGGAAAGCGCGACCGGCGAAATCGACATCTGGTCAACGGCCACGCTGGGATCGGGAATGACGGTCATTGCGCCCATTCCAGTGAAGTGGAGCGAGACGACGGCCAGCGTCAGCAGTGCGGTCGCGCCGATGCCGTGGTTGCGATCATCGCTGCGCGTTGCACCCACGAGCGCCAGCGCCGCGAACAGGCTGCCGATCAGTACCGAACCGAGCACGATGCCAGGCGACCATACGAGGCGCGCCGGAAGTGCGACGGCCATCATGCCGACGTAGTGCAGGGCGGCAATGCCAAGGCCAACGATCGCGCCGCCAGTCGCTGCCGTCGAGACGCGGTTGTTCAGCAGGGCAATCGTCAAGCCCACCGTGGCGATCGACACTCCAAGGGCCAGTGACAGCAGGGTGAGCGGAATGTCGTATCCGACGCCCATGCCGGGCTGGTAGGCCAGCATCGCAATGAAATGCGTCGCCCAGATCCCGCAGCCGCCGGCCACCGCATCCAGCCCGATCCAGACCACCCGCGGAAGCCCTTGCGACGCTCGGGCCCTGTGAAACAGGCTGATCGCGACCGCGCCGGCGAGCCAGCAGGTCGTCAGGGCAAGGATGACGAACCGCCAATCGTGCTGCGTCGTCAGGCAAATCAGGACTTGGTACATTGCAGTTCCCCTATCCCGCCGTACCAGCCCTCCAGTTGGTGGATTTGGGGTAACCGCAGCGGAACTCGTTCCGCTGATGGTGAACGAAGTTTTGAGCCGGCGACAAAAATCGGCTCAATCCGCAACGGGCGCGCGTGATGATGCAGGTCACGTCGTCGCCCGGTCCCGCCACATGGCGCCGAGCATGATCGCGGCAGCGGCCGCAAGCAGCAGGCCAGCCGAGATCAGCAGCGAGGTGTGCAGGCCGGCGATGAACGCTGCGGACCGGCCGACCAGCGAGCCGAACAGCGCGACGCCGAGCACGCTGCCGGTCTGCCGGGTCGCATTGAGCACGCCGGCTGCAATTCCCGAGCGCGACTTCTCGACGCTGCCGAGCAGCGTCGACGTCAGCGGCGGGACCAAAAGACCAAGTCCGCTGCTCATCGCGATCAATTGCGCACAGATCGCCCAATAGGCAGTGTCAGGCCCCAAGCCGAGCAAGGCCAAACATCCCGCTGCCGACAGCAGTGCACCGCAGCCGATGGTCGCGGGCGCGCCGATGCGCTCGCTGATGCGCGGCGCGATCAGATTGACGGGCAGCACCGCGCCCATCATCGGCACGAAGGCCAGCCCGGTCTGAAATGCCGACAAGCCGTTGATCTCCTGGAAATACAGGCTCAGCACGAAGATCAGCCCGTAAAGGGCAACGTTGACGAGAAGACCGACGAACGACGTCGCCGCGAACATTCGCTGTCTGAAGAGCGACAGCGGCAGCATCGGTTGCGACGCATGGGCTTCGCGCCAGACGAACAGCGCGCTCAGCACCGCGGACGCAGCAAAGCCTGTGAGCACGAACGGATCTTGCCAGCCGCGGGCGCCGCCCTCGATGAGGGCGCCGGCGAGCGCGCCAAGCGCCGTGATCGCCGCGATTTGACCAGGCAAATCGATCTCGCGCGAAAGCGAGCGCGTGGTCTCATCGGCATAGCGGAAGGTCAGCCAGAGGCCGGCAAGGCCGATCGGCAGGTTGACCAGGAAGATCGCGCGCCAGCCGATGAGCGCAATCAGGGCGCCGCCAAGGAACGGCCCGGCCGTCAGCGCCACGCTGGCGCCGGCCGCCCAGATCGCGACGGCGCGGCCGCGCGCCCTCTCATCCGGATAGGCATGGTTGAGCAGCGCCAGCGAATTCGGCACCAGGATCGCGGCCGCCAGTCCTTGGATGCAACGCGCCGCGATCAGCACCGGTGCGTTCGGCGCCAGCGCACAGGCAAGCGACGCCGCGGTGAACAGCGCAAAGCCTGTCATGAAGACCCGTTTGGCGCCGATGCGATCGCCGAGCGCACCGGCGGTCAGGATGAAGGCAGCAAAGGCGATGGTGTAGGCGCTCACCACCCATTGCAGCTCGGACACGCCACCGCCAAGCGCACCGCCGATCGCATGCAGCGCGGTGTTGACGATGGTGACGTCGAGCTGCACCACCCCGTAGCCGAGGCTCATCGCGGCAAGCGTCAACGAGCCGGCGAGCTTCGAAGGCACGGGTTTTTCGGCCGGACGGGACGGCACGTCCGCATATTGTCGGGTCTTGAGTGACAGGTCTTGCATGGATCACCTCAACGGAGAGCCAACACCAGACATATCCCGTCGTTTCGTGAATACATTTCGGTACCGATCGAAGGATGATCGCGGAGGGCAGCGACCGGTACAAAAAGCCGCACCGGAATTATTCAGGCGCGGCTTTTTGCCTCAATGTCCGAAATGCCTGGAGCATGATCCGGGCCATCCGAAACCGGATTTCGCCTGGCGAGCCAGACGTTAGCCCGAAAATCACACTCTGATGAGCTGCAGCCCAGTCAAACGTGGCCGGATCGTGATCTAGCTCGCCGCCCTGAGATTGACCTTGCCTTCGGCGATCGAGGTCAGCTTCTTGTCGGTGGTTTTTTCCTCATCCAGCGTCTTCTGCAGGATGGAAGCGCAGTCGTTGCGGCCGAGTTGCCGTGCCCAGGCGATCAGACTGCCGTAGCGGGCGATCTCATAATGCTCGGCGGCCTGTGCGGCGTTGATCAGCGCGGCGTCGAGCACGTTCTTGTCATCCACCTCGCCGGCCACGTCGTCGGCTTCCTCGATGATGCCGTCGATCGCCGGGCAATCGACCGCCTTCACTTGGGCGCCATGCATCTGGAATACCTGCTCCAGTCTCTGCACATGCGTTTTAGTTTCATCCAGGTGGGTCAGAAATCCCTGTTTGAGCTGTGGATCGGAGGCCTTTTTGGCCATCTTCGGCAGCGCTTTCACAAGTTGTTGCTCGGCGTAATAGATGTCCTGCAATTGGTGCACGAACAAGTCATTCATGCTCTTGATGTCTTTACTGAAGAGTCCCATTGCGCGTATCCCTTGGTTCTGGGAACATGGCGCCCGCCCACCTTGTCGTCCCCGCAAAACGCCATGTTCTGGTTGCTGATACCTGCGCTAACAGGCTGGATGGACAGACGTTCCGGCGAAACGGCAAGAACCGGGGACGGAACAGCGGAACGCTACGACGAAATTGAACCGACAGGACCGCCGGCGGCGACTCACATTTTCCAATACCCAGACATATGTACTGCGTATGACAGAAATCACGAACGAAGCTGGACGCGTGGCTTGTCAAGGGCTGCACAAATCTACCGTTTTGCCTTATGGGTGCTGGGGCACGGTGCGTTTGACCGTCACCCGTTATCCCATGTGACCATGTAACGGGCCTTCTTTAGAATGCCGCTCCGCCGGGAGGACGAATGCATCGGCTGCTGACCGCGCTTGGGCGTGGCTTCAAGGAAAAGATCGGCTGGAAACGGCTGGGGATCGCCGCGAGCGTCATCATCATCGTCTTGGCGGTGACCCATCTGGTCCGGACGTTGAAGGGCGTCGACACCGCCCTGGTCCTGACGGCGTTGACCGAGATCGCCCCGCACCGCATTGCGCTTGCCGCGCTGTGCGTGGTCGGTGCCTTCTGCACGTTAACCTTTTACGACTTCTTCGCGCTGCGAACCATTGGCAAGACCCACATCCCCTACCGCATCGCGGCGCTGTCCAGCTTCACCAGCTACACTATTGGTCACAATATCGGCGCCACCGTCTTCACCGGCGGCGCGATCCGCTTTCGCATCTATTCGGACTACGGCCTGACCGCGATCGATGTCGCCAAGATCTGCTTCCTCTCCGGCCTGACCTTCTGGCTCGGCAATCTGTTCGTGCTCGGGATCGGCATGGTCTGGCACCCCGGAGCGGCGTCCTCGATGGACCTGTTGCCGGAAGCCATGAACCGGCTGATCGGAGTGGGCTGCCTTGCCGGCATCGGCGCCTATCTGGTCTGGCTCGTGACCGGCACCGGCCGCCGCGAGCTCGGCCAGAACGGCTGGAAGGTGGTATTACCGTCCGCGAAGCTGACGCTGGTGCAAATCCTGATCGGCGTCGTCGACCTCGGTTTCTGCGCGCTCGCGATGTATCTGTTGATGCCGACCGAGCCCTATATCGATTTCGTCTCGCTGGCCGTGGTGTTCATCCTGGCCACCCTGCTCGGCTTCGCGAGCCACGCGCCGGGATCGATCGGCGTGTTCGACGCCGCGATGCTGGTGGCGCTGCCGGACTTCTCCAAGGAGCAGTTGCTGGCCACGCTGGTCGTGTTCCGCATCCTGTACTTCCTGATCCCCTTCGGCATCTCGATCTCGATCATGGGGGTGCGCGAGCTGTGGCTTAACGTGGTGCAGCCTTGGCTCAGCCGGCGCAAGCTCAATGATCCGCCTTTCAGAGCGGAGACCGCCGAGGTTACCGTGCGGCAATCGGTCGAGAGCCGGCCACGGATCAAGCACCTGAAACGGTAACAGCGACGTTATCTGGAGCATGATCCGGAAAGGTGGGAACCGGTTTTCCCTCGCGACAAACGCGAAGCGTTTGCGCGGAGATCATGCTCAAGCAAAGAGATGAGATCACAATCCGATTCCGTCCAATCGGATCATGATCTCGGCGCGTTATTCTTTCTGGCTAATTCGGCGCGGCTCTCTTATTTCTGCCCCACCGATGCCGTCAAACGCGCCATGGTCAAAATTCTGTTCCGTTCGATCGTTTCCGCCGCGCTGCTGGCGGTCGCGCTGCTGAGCCAATCGGCCGAAGCGCAGACCGCGGCCCAACAGCCGCTGCAGATCTCGTGGGAAGTCCGCAACCGCTTTCGCCTGTTCCGCGAGGAGCGCGACTTCCTGCTGCAGACCGAAGCCGGGGGCGGCCGCAGCGTGCTCGCCGCCGAGCAGGCGCTGGAATTGCAGAGCGACGGCCGCGGCTGGGCGCGCAACACCGTCAACCGGCTCTGCATCGACCTCGCCGGCCGCGTCAACGAGCCCTGCACCCGCGACAACGTCAAGGAAAGCTACCTGACGCCAACAGATCACCCGATCACGGTGCGATTGGTCGGGCCGATTCCGGTCGGCGCCACCTGCGCCTGGTCGTTCGACGACGGCGACGGGCCGCAGACCTCCGCCTTCGACTGCGCCGAACCGGTGAACCTGCGCGTCCGCTACGGCCGCACGACCATGGCGACCGTCGACGTCTCCGCGGGTTCGGATCCGGCCCAGCGCGTCTCCACCGAGATCGCCGTGCGCGATATCTTCATCGCAGGGCTCGGCGACAGCATCGCCTCCGGCGAGGGCAATCCGGACCGTCCGATTGCGCTGGCGGAAGAAGGCTTCTGCTTCCGCTCCTATCTCGGCACCGCGGGCGAGCAATATTACCGGCCGAGCCGCGCCGGCTACAAAGGCGGACGCGCCTGCGAAGCACCGGACTTCCTCTCGGTATGGCAGAAGCACAGCGCGCTGTGGTTCAACGCGGCCTGCCACCGCTCGCTCTACAGCTACCAGACCCGCACCGCGCTCGCGCTCGCGGTGAACTACCCGCACATCGCCGTGACCTACCTGCCGCTCGCCTGCACGGGAGCAACCATCAATGACGGGCTGTTCGGCTCACAGCAGGCCCGCGAGTGCCTGCCGAGCAAATCGGGCAACACCTGCTCGGGCACCGTCAACGGCCAGCTCGCCGAATTGCGCGATGCGCTCGCGGCAGCCAAGCGCCGCCAGCCGGATCGACAGCTCGACCTGCTCCTGCTCTCGATCGGTGCCAACGATATCTACTTCTCCGGCCTCGTCGCCAATGTGATCGTCGATGCCGGGACAGAGCGCGCGCTGTTCCGGCGCGGTGGCGTCATGGCGTCTGTCGACGATTCCCGCGATGCCCTGCGACGCACATTGCCGCAATCCTTTGCCAAGCTGCGCGAGGCGCTAAGGCCGCTCGTCGGCGGCGATCTTTCGCGCGTGATCTATACGGCCTATGCCAATCCGGGGCTGTCGGAGGGCGGTGTCCCCTGCCCCGGCGGCCGCGCCGGCTTCGACATCCATCCCTCCTTCAATGCCGCGCCGCAGCGGCTTGGTCCGGTGGTCGGCTATGTGCAGGACGAATTCCTTCCGGCCTTGAAGGCGCTGGCGCTGTGCCAGTCGGGCGTCCTCTGTCGTAATCCGCGTGCCGACCGCATGACCTTCGTCGACGCCCATCAGGACGCGTTCGCGATGCATGGCTTCTGCGCGCGCGGCGCCACCGATCCGGAGTTCGACCGGCAATGCTTTGCGGCCAATGGCGAGAGCTTCAATCCTGACATCGTCACCGCCGCCAGCCAGCCGATGCTCTGCGGCCGCAGCGCCTCGGAATATCGCGCCTACCTGCCGCGCGCCCGCTGGATCCGCGACGCCAATGACAGCTACTTCACCGCGATGACCTATCCGCAGGCGCTGCCATCCTCGATGCAGCCTTCGGACATCCATGATGCGACCTGGGGCCTGCTGTCGGCCGTCTACGGCGGCGCCGTGCATCCGACCGCCGAAGGCCACGCCGCGATGGCGGACGCCGCCCTCCCCGCGGCGGCCGGAGTGCTGCGACTCGACGTCGGCGTGGGCGAGGTGATCTCCGAACCGGTGCAGCCGATCGGCAGCCGCTAAAGCGCTTTCGAGCGAGCTGGGAATGTCGGCTCTAATTCAATCAGAACCGAAGCTTTAGCGCGAAGGCGCGCCGGCTGGACCGACGTTCTTCTTCGTGGCGGCCGGCACCGGAGGCTTCATCGCGGCCGCCTGTGCCGGCAGATATTTGGCGACGATGGCGGGATCGAGTTGCGCGATCGCTGTATCTGGCAGGCGGTACCAAGTCTCGTCCTTGCCGAACAGCGAGATGCCGATGTAGCCGCGCATCGTCAATTCCTTGCCGTCGGGACTGACGCTCATCTTGGCCTTGTAGATACTGCCGTCGCGCGGATCGAGCACGTTGCCTTCCTCGTACTTCAATCCGTTGCGCTTCATGTTGCGGATGAAGGGAATGCCCAGCAATGGCGCGTTCTTGCGGTCGTCGGTGCATTTCGTACAGGCTTCGGTGACCGGCTCGCCGGGCTTCGGGAACGTCTTCGCCATGATGCCTTCGAAGACGCCGTTATGGTCGACGAACAACACCCAGATCACGGGCTTGCCGTCCTCGACCTTCTGCCACAAGCCCGCCGCCGACGGTTGCTGCGCCTGCGCCGGCAGGGCGGCCGCCAGGAGCGCCATGATAACAGGCACTAGCAGCCGAAATCGAAATCGCCAATTTCGCATTGTCGTCACCCGACTAATTCAACGAACGAATGAGCGAAGACTACGGCCATTTCGCGGAAGGTTCCAGTGGCAGTGCAGAACGATGCAAATGGCCGCAGCGGCCGCTCCGCGGCCTGACCGACGATATTTGACTGAAATCGACCAAACATATGTTGATTGGAATCAATTGACTCCGAGTTTCTTCTGCAGGCTCGACGACGACGTCGTGTATTGGAACACGAGCCGCTTGTCCGGATAGACATAGCGGTGCGCCTTCTGCGCCATCAGCGCGCCCTCGTGGAAGCCGGACAGGATCAGCTTCAGCTTGCCGGGATAGGTGTTGATATCCCCGATCGCGAAAATGCCTGATACGTTGGTCTCGAAGGCGGCGGTGTCGACAGGCACCAGATTGTTCTCCAGCGCCACGCCCCAGTTTGCGACCGGACCGAGCTTCATCGTGAGCCCGAAGAACGGCAGCATGGTATCGCACTCGACCCTCATGATGGCGTTGTCGTTGCCCTTCACCGTCGCCGCCGCAAGCCTGCCCGCCTCGCCTTCGAGGCCGGTGACCTGGCCGAGCTTCAGGTCCATCTTGCCATCGGCAACGAGCGCACGCATCTGCTCGACGCTGTGGGGCGCAGCGCGGAACTCGTCGCGTCGATGCAATAGCGTGATGCGCTTGGCGATCGGGTGCAGGTTGAGGGTCCAGTCGAGCGCGGAATCGCCGCCACCGACAATCAGGATGTTCCGGTCGCGGAACTGCTCCATTTTCCGCACTGCGTAGAACACCGAGCTGCCTTCATAGGCTTCGATGCCCGGCACCGGCGGCCGCTTCGGCTGGAACGATCCGCCGCCGGCGGCGATCACCACCACCTTGCATTCGAACACCTTGCCCGCGTCGGTCTTCACGCGGAAGGCGGGATCGCCGACCTTCTCGATCGTTTCAACCATCTCGTTCAGATGGAAGATCGGGTGGAACGGCTTGATCTGCTCTAACAGCGACTCCGTCAGCCCCTGACCGGTGACGAGCGGGATGCCGGGAATGTCGTAGATCGGCTTCTCCGGATAGAGCTCGGCGCACTGGCCGCCGATCTTGTCGAGGATGTCGACCACATGGGTCTTCATGTCGAGGAGGCCCAGTTCGAACACGGCAAACAGTCCGCAGGGACCTGCGCCGATAATCAACACGTCCGTTTTGATCGCTTCGCTCATATCCGCTTCTTTGTCAGTTGAGTACGAAATGGGAAGGCTGCCGACCGAGCCAAGACGACCTGATCGGGAACGGCCTGATCGGGAACGCCATAATAGGGGCGGCAAGCGCCGCGGCAACCCCTTGCCGCAACTCGACAACTAGGCTGTAACGTGGCGAACGACCTGGAGATTGTGCAAGTGAATGCCCCGATCCGTTCCGACGCCACGCCGCGCCTGGAAGACTATCCCTATCGGCTGTCAGACAATGTGCGCTTTGCCGACCTCGATCCCAATGGGCACGTCAACAATGCGGTCTATGCGAGCTATTTCGAGACCGGCCGCGTCACGCTGATGAAGGATCCCAGCAAGGGATTGGTGCCGGAGGGGCTCGCCTGGATCATGGTGCGCCTCGACACCCATTTCCGCGCTGAGCTGCATTGGCCCGGCACGATCGAACTCGGGCTCGGCGTCGTGAAGTTCGGACGAACCTCGGTGACGTTCGATCAGGTGGTGTTTTCGCAGGGTCGATGCGTGGCCTCAGCGCAGGCGGTGACGGTGCTGATCGACGAAACCACGCGCAAGCCGGTTCCGCTGACGGATGAAGTGAAGGCTAACCTAAAGCCCTGGATCCGCCGCGGCCTTGATCTAGCCTAGTCTGGGTACGCTCTCGAGGCGAACGCCACTTTATCTCCTCATCCCGAGGAGCGCGAAGCGCGTCTCGAGGGACGAGGCCACCGGCGGGGCCTCATGGTTCTCAAGGCGATGCGAAGCATCGTCCGGGAGAGGCGCCTCCGGCGCTCCTCACCATGAGGGTCATGCTTCAAGCCTGCCGTTCCGGCGTCGTCACCACGAGCCCGTCGAGGTCGTCGGTGACCTTGATCTGGCAGGACAGACGCGAATTCGGCCGCACGTCGAAACCGAAATCCAGCATGTCCTCTTCCATCGGCGTGGGCGCGCCGACCTTCTCGCGCCAGGCTTCGTCGACATAGACATGGCAGGTCGCACAAGCGCAGGCGCCGCCGCATTCCGCCTCGATGCCCGGAACGCCGTTGCGGATAGCGCCTTCCATCACGGTCGCGCCGTTCTCCACCTCGATGGTGCGTCTTTCCCCGGAATGGTCGACATAAGTTATCTTGGCCATGATCGCTCGTGCTACCGGAATACGGATCTGGATGAGGTCCCCGGCAGTCCCTATAACGGGTCGATCCCGGGAGCGCCAGCGGCCGGGTGCCCTCACGCAAAACCTTTTGACGCGAATTTGTCGCCGGTCAATTCGGGCTTGAAGGGTCGCCGAGGATGGCCTCGATCGCGTTCCGCGCCCGCGCGACCGCGTCAGTGAGCACCGCCAGCGGCTCCGCCGGTTCGACGCCACTCGTCAGGACATGTTCCAGCCCGGCGGCGGCATCCGCGACGGCGAAAGCGCCGATCGCGCGTGCCGATCCCTTCAGCTTGTGCGCCAGTTCGCGCGCATCCTGCGGAAGGGTGGCCAGGGCTGCGATCAGCTTGGCCGACTGCGCCACGAACAGGGAAAGCACCTCGCGCTCGAGAGCGGCGTCGCCAAGCGACATGCGCGCAAGATGTGCAAGATCGATCGGGCCGTCACCGGGGGAGAGCGGCGGCGAAGCTATCCATTGGGTCCGTTCGAGGTGACGCGGCATGGGCCTGATCCTAAGGACCGGCCACCACCTCCTTTTCGGTAGGGCCGTTTGGGCGTCACCCAATCACGGAAATAGTTAACGGATCGTTGGCCAAATTTGCCTCAACTTTGCCCTTTTTCAGACAAAGTAGGACCTCAATGGGCGTCAGCTCGCAGGATTTATGTGGAAGCATAAGGCCTTATGGCACAAACCTGTTAACGATGATTAAGAATGTCTTAATCGCGGCCATTTCATTCGCATCGCTCAACCAATAGGATGTTTCCGGATGTAGCGGACAAGCGGCCGACGGGCGTGCTTGCGTACCGCTTTACGGGGACGGGACGGCTCGAGCTTGCGGGGGACAATGTTCGCAAGATCGCCGACGCGTATTAGTTGAGAGGGCTCAGACTTAACATGGCGAACAATCCCAAGAAGGTGAAAGATCCCACCGAAGTCGCGCTGTCTGCCATTCAGGAAGCTCTGAACATCGGTGAGAACAGTGCCGAGCCCAACCGCGATGTGATCAGTACCGGTAGCGGCGAAGCCGCGCCGCCCGCGATCCCTGCTGCGACCACGCCCTTCCCCGAAACCCCGTTCGAGACGCGTCCAGTCGAAACACGTCCCGGCAACGAGCGATCGGTGTTCGAGCCGATCGAGGAGCAACGCGGCCCCCGGCGCGCCGCCAATGACGATCGCGAGGCGATCGGACAGCTCCTGCAGGCGCTGCAGAAGGGCAGCCCTGCCCGCAACGTCTACACCTTTGCGTCGATCTTCACCGGCGTCTGGCTGGTCGGCTGCGGCCTGCTCACGGTGAGCTTCCTGTCCTCGCTGCAGGCCGCGATCGGCCAGAGCGGCGGCGTCCTGGTGCTGGCAGGCCTCGCCTGCCTGTTCCTCGCGCCCGTGCTGCTATTCTACTTCCTCGCGAGTCTTGCCTGGCGCGGGCAGGAGATGCGGATGATCGCGCAATCGATGGCGCAGGTCGCGATCCGCTTCTCGGAGCCCGAAGGGGCGGCGAGCGATTCCATGGTCACGGTCGGACAGGCGATCCGCCGCGAGGTCGCGGCGATGGGTGACGGCATCGAGCGCGCGATCGCGCGCGCCGGCGAGCTCGAGACGCTGGTCGCCAATGAGGTCGCGGCGCTGGAGCGCGCCTATTCCGACAACGAGGTGCGCATCCGCGCGCTGTTGCAGGACATCGCCCACCAGCGCGACAATCTGGTCGGACAGGCCGAGCAGGTGCGCAGCGCCATTTCCGGTGTGCAGATCGACCTGCGCCACGACATCGCGCTGATCTCGGATGCGATCGCCTCGCGCGTCGACGAAGTCGCAAAGAGCATCACCGGCGCTCTGGAAGAGCGCGGCCAGCACATCACCCAGGCGTTGAGCCACGCCGGCGACAACATGATCCTCGCGCTCGGCGAGCGCGGCGGCGACCTGCTCGACCGGCTCGAGGAAGCCAGCTCCGAGACCACGCGCGCGGTGCTCGATGCCTCCGAGCGGCTGACGAGCAGCCTCAACTTCAAGACCGGCCACGTCCACGACGAATTCGTCGACCTCGCCGACCGCGTCCATGAGATGCTGAACGAGCGCATCGACCGCATCACCGGCGAATTTGAGCAGCGCGCCGTGAGCGTTGTCGAGGGCATCTCCGAGCGCACCGAACTGGCGCACGATTCCCTGAAGAATTCCTCCGACTCGCTCCTGCTCGAGCTCGAGCTGCGCAGTGGAGACCTCGTCACCAAGATCGACGAGGCCGGCAATCGGCTGGCCAGCCACATCATCAGCTCCGGCGACAAGGCGAGCGAAGTGCTCGACGTCACCGTCAATTCGCTGGTTGCCAGGGTGGTGAGCCAGACCGAGAACGCACACGACTCGCTCGCGCTGCAGATGAGCGCCTTCGACGAACTGGTGAAAAACCAGGGCTCGGAACTGGCGGAGAAGTTCGCCCGCGACTCCGGCACGCTCGGCGCGCTGATCACCCGCCACATCGCGGAATTCGACCGCACCGTGAAGACGTTCGGCGGCGAGATCGTCGAGCGCATGGGCCAGCGCACCGAGGACATCGCCAACACCCTGAAAACCTATGTCGACAATTTCGACACCCGCCTCACCTCCAACAGCGGCGAGATCACGGCGACCCTCGACCAGCGCCTCCTGCAGTTCGAGACCACGCTCGGCGACCGTGTCAGCAGCCTCGACTCGTCGCTCGACAGCAAGCTCGCCATGTTCGACAGCGCGCTGAGCGGCCGCGTCAACACGCTCGACAGCTCGCTGGAGAACCGGCTCGGCACGCTCAACGCCTCGCTCGAGACCCGGCTTGGCTTCCTCGACAATTCGCTCGAAGGCCGCCTCAAATGGCTCGACGAGTCGATCGAGGGCCGCTTGAAGTCGCTGGAACAGACTTTCGACACTCGCACCAGCTCGGTCACGCAGACGATCGATGGCCGGCTCGGCATGCTCTCGACCTCGCTCACCGAAGGTGCGGCGCAGGCGATCCAGTCGATCGACTCCCGCCTCGGCCTGCTCACCTCCTCGCTCACCGACGGCGCCGCGCAGGCGATCGAGGCGCTCGATCGCCGCATCGCCAGCGTCACCGAAACCGTGGACGGCCGCAGCGCGCATCTGACCGACACCATCTCGGCCCGGTTCCTGGAAATCCACCAGGGCATCGAGACCCGCGTTGGCGCCATCGCCGGCGACATCGACGCCCGCGTGGCGCAGTTCGAGGACCTCCTGGGCTCGCGCGTCGAGGCGGTCGCGGGCCGCATCGAAAGCAGCGGACGCCAGGCCAGCGACGAGCTGATGGCGCGCGCTGAACTGCTCTCCTCCGGCATCAAGTCGCATGTCGAGGACGCCGAGCGCTCGCTCACCAATTTGGTGGTCAACACCAGCGAGACCATCCAGACCGGCGCGCGCACCGCGCAGCAGTCGCTGCTGACGGTCTCCTCCGACGTCGGCGCCCAGCTCAAGCTCACCGCCGGCGAAGTGGAGGCTGCGCTGACCGCGGTCGGCTCCGGTGCCGCAAGCTCGATCCTGTCCAGCGCCCGCGATGCCCAGGCCTCGCTGATGGCAGCCACCGGCGAGGTCGCCTCCCAGGTCAAGGCGCTCTCGACCGATGTCGAGCGCACCCTGCAGACCGTCGGCAGCGCGACCGCCGCCTCGATCCTGTCGGGAGCACGCGAGGCACAGACCGCGCTGGTCAGCGCCTCCACCGACGCGGCAAGCCAGGTCAAGTTGCTGGCCGTCGACGTCGAGCGCTCGCTGACGCTCGCCGGCACCGCCACAGCCGAAGCCGTCACGGCCGGTGCGCGCGAAGCACAGAACACGCTGATCGCGGCATCGACCGACATCACGAACCAGATCAAGTCGCTGGCGGGCGATGTCGAACGCTCGCTCACGCTTGCGGGTAGCTCGACGGCGGAAGCAGTCGTTGCCAGCGCACGCGAGGCCCAGAGCGCGCTGACAACAGCCTCGACCGACATCACCAGCCAGGTGAAGGCACTCTCGGTCGATGTGGAGCGCTCGCTGTCTGCCGCCGGCACATCGACGGCCGAGACAGTCCTGAGCAGCGCCCGCGAGGCGCAGAACAGGCTCACGTCGGCCTCGACCGAGGCGGCAAACCTGGTACGAACGCTAACCGCCGACGTGCAGAGCTCGCTGGTCGCGGCCTCAACCGACGCTGCAAACGCGGTCACAACGCTGACTGCCGACATGCAGCGCTCGCTATCCATGGCCGGCACGGCGACCGCGGAGTCGATCACCTCAGGCGCACGCGAGGCGCAGAACACGCTGGTTTCCGCGTCAACCGAAGCCGCGAACACTGTCAAGGCGCTGGTCGCTGACGTGCAGCGCTCGCTGTCCATGGCCGGCGCTGCTACCGCGGAGTCAGTCACCTCAGGCGCACGCGAGGCCCAGAACACGCTGGTTGCCGCATCAACCGAAGCTGCAAACAGCGTCACGACGCTGGTCGCAGACATGCAGCGCTCGCTGTCGATGGCTGGCGCGGCCACCGCGGAGTCGATCACTTCGGCTGCCCGCGACGTTCAGACCACGCTGGTCACCGGATCGTCGGAGGCAGCCAACCACGTCAAGTCGCTGGCGATCGATATCGAACGGACGCTGACCGCAGTCGGCGCCGACACTGCCGCGGCCATCCTGAGCAGCGCACGCGAGGCGCAGACCTCGTTCGTGTCGACCTCGGCCGACGCGGCTGGTCAGATCCAGGCCATCTCGGTCCAGATCGAGCGCTCGCTCGCTGCCGTCACGGCGAACACCACCGCGACGATTCAGACCTCGGCGCAGAACGCGCACAGTTCGCTGGTCGCCGCCGCCAACGAGGTCTCCTCGAAGGTCAAGACGACGTCCGCCGACATCGAGCGTTCGGTGCTCGCCGCCTCCAGCCAGTTCGGCTCGACCATGACCGGCAAGACCGACGAGATCGTCACCTATGTGCAGCAGCAGGCCGAGCGGCTGGCGCAGATGGTCGACACCAGGCGCGGCACGCTGGTGGAAGCGCTCACCAACAAGAGCGCGCAGCTCGCCACCGATATCGACCGCGCCACCGCGGACGCGCTGAAGTCGATCGAAATGCGCGGCCACACCTTCGCGCAGACGATGTCGAGCCACGGCGCCGAAGTCGCGCGCAACATCACCTCCGCCGGCGATCTTGCGACTGGCGCGGTGGCAAAGTCGCTGAAGGACCTCGAGCACTCCTCGCGCGCGGCGATCGACCAGTCGCGCCAGGTCTCGATTGCCGCCGTCACCGAGATGCAGGAGACCAGCAAGATCCTGCGCACGGATACGGTGGCGCTGTTCGAGCGGCTGCGCGAGGGCAACATCCTCTTGCAGGAGGTGCTCACCGGCGCCCACGACAACCTCAACTCGCTCGAGCGCGCGCTCGTGACCCGCGTCGCCGACTTCGTCTCGGCGATGAACGACGTCACCTCGCGCAACGGCATTGCGACCCAGACGCTGGAAGACCAGCTCACCGTGTTCAACAGCAAGACCCAGAAGGCGCTGGAGGACCTCGGCGAGCTGTCGACCCAGTTCGACACCCACGGCCGCGCGTTGGTCGAAGCCGCCGCATTGGTGGAGCAGAGCAACCGCAACACCACGGGCTCGATCGCCGAACGCAAGGCGACGCTGGAATCGCTGGTCACCACTATCGACCTGCGCACCACTGATCTCGACCAGCGGCTGTCGCGCTTCACCGGCCTGCTCGATGAATCGCTCGCCGCGGCCGAGGAGCGCGCCCGCGACATCGCCCGCGTGGTGGCGGAGACCGCCGGCGCCGGCTCTGCGGCGATCAGCCGCCAGTTCGAGGCCGTGCGCGCCGCGGCCGAGAACGAGCGGCAACAGACGCTCGACGCCATGAACGACCTGTACCAGCAGAGCACCCAGGAAACGGATGCGATGTTCAAGGAATCGACGGAAAAGTTCTCCGCGATGGTGCAGTCGATGAAGCAGATGGCGGCCGAGATGCACAACGAGCTCGAAGCCACCCGCAACGAGCTGCGCCGCGGCGTGCTCGAGATGCCGCAGGAGGCCGCGGAGAACACCGCGCAGATGCGCAAGGTGATCGTCGACCAGATCGAGGCGCTGGCCGAGCTCAACCGCATCGTGGCCCAGCACGGCCGCGGGCTCGACGTCGCGACCAATAGCCGGGTCAGCGTGCAGCGCCAGGACGAGACCGTGGTGGTCGCTGCCGCCGGCGGTCGCACAAGCGATGTCCGCATGCGCGGCGACTATGGCAGCGCATCGACCCTGCCGCCGCCGGACCTCGGCGTGCCGGCGCCGGCCTCGCGCCGCGCCGAAGCGCCGCCGGTCAGCCCGGCGACCCCGGACAACGGCCGGGACGGCTGGCTGTCGGACCTGCTCAACCGCAGCGATACCCCTGCCCCCGCGCCCCGCGAAGCGCCGCGTCCCCGTCCGCAGGCTGCCGCCGCCAATCCGCTGGAATCGCTGTCGCTCGACATCGGCCGGCTGATGGACCGCAACCTTGCGGCTGAGATGTGGGATCGCTACCAGCGCGGCGAGAACAAGGCGTTCAGCAAGCGGCTCTACACGCCGGCCGGCCAGAAGGCTTTCGACGAGGTCGCCCGCAAGTACCGCTCCGACCGCGGCTTCAAGCAGACGGTCGACCGCTACATCGCCGAGTTCGAGCGGCTGCTCGACGAAGTCGCCCGCGACGACCGCGGCCCGCAGTCGCTGCGCAACCACCTCACCTCGGAGACGGGGCTGGTGTACACGCTGCTCGCCCATGCGGCGGGGCGGCTGGGGTGAGACGCGAATAGCGAATGGCGAATAGCGAATAGAGAAATGGAGGCCGAAGGGCCTCCGTTTTGCTTTTCGTCATTGCGAGGAGCGAAAGCGACGAAGCAATCCATTCTCACCCGTTATGCGGTGCCAATGGATTGCTTCGCTTCGCTCGCAATGACGGCGGAGAACAAATCTCTCACCGTTATGCCCCGCGAAGGCGGGGCATCCAGTAGTCGCTACGGCCTGAGATGAGGCCGTGACGCTGCCGCATACCGGATCGTCCGCCTTCGCGGACGATGACGCTGGAGAGGGAACGAATCGCCCGCTACTGTCGCCTCCGTACCGGCCCTACCGACCTCGGCGGAGGCGGCGGTTCAGATGCGTTGCTGTTGCTGCTACTGCTACTGCTGCTGGCGCCGAACAACAGGCGCGTCGGGTTGCGGTCGAGGTTGTTCACGGCGCGGCTGATATCGCCGAGCGTCCTGCGGCCATCGGCCATCAGTGCGCCCGAGCGCTTGTCGAAATCTTCGGCGAGCTCGCGGATCGATTTCACCATCGCGGCCAGTTCGCCACCGCGATCGCCGCCAGCGATGCTGTTGAGGCCGAGCATGAGGTTGTCGGCCTTGCCCATCACGCCGTCGACCCTCAGCATCACATTGTCGATCTTCTCGGAATTGCGCGCGAGCGCCGCGGTGAAGGTCTCGAGATTACGCAGCGAGTTCTTCACCGATTCTTGATTGTCCGCGACGATGCGGTTGACGTTCTGAAGCGTCGCGCGGATCGCTTCGGTGACATCCTGCAGGGCCCTGGGATCGGCGGTCAGCACGGGGATACCGTCCTCGTCGAGCGGCACCGGAGGCGCCGTCTCCTCGCCGCCCTTCAGCGAGATCGCGGCAACGCCTGTCAATCCCTGGAATTCGAGGCCGACCAGGGTGTCCTTGCGGATCGGCGCGTTGTTCTCGACCATCGCGAATGCAACTACGCGACGCGGATTGTCGAGCTTCACCGAAATGACTTCCCCTATCCTGATACCATTAAAATTGACATTACCACCGTTCCGCAGACCCGAGGCCGGACCTTCGAAGATCACCCGCAAAGGGCTGCGCTGCTTGGTGGTATGCAGGCTCTGGAACCAGAGCACGAAGCCGAACGCAGCCGCAATCACCGCCAGCGTGAAGGCGCCGATCAGGACATAGTTCGCCCGGGTTTCCATCGATTGCTCCAGCTACTCGTCCAAGCTCGGGGCCCGCCGCGGCGGAACCGTCACTGATCCTTCTCTCTCGCGCATGATCTTGTCCGAAAACCGGTTTCCACCTGTCGGGATCACGCGCTAGCCGATGACGGCGCGGGCGCGTTTGCCATGGAAGTATTGCCGCAGCCATGGATGCTGCGAGGCCTGCATGTCAGCGATCGATCCTGCGGCAATGATCTTACCGTTCCCTAAAACGGCGATGCGGTCGCACGCGGTATATAGGCTGTCGAGGTCGTGGGTTACCATGAAAACGGTCAGCCCCAAAGTGCGCTGCAGGGTGCGCACCAGCTCGTCGAACTCGCCAGCGCCGATCGGGTCCAGGCCCGAAGTCGGCTCATCCAGGAACACGAGCTCCGGATCGAGCGCGAGCGCACGCGCCAGCGCCACGCGCTTGATCATGCCGCCGGAGAGCTCGGAAGGATAGCGGTCGGCGACCTCGGGCTTCAGCCCGACCATCACGAGCTTCGCCACCATGATCTCGTCCAAGAGCCGCTGTGAGACCCTCAGATATTCGCGCACCGGAAACTGGATGTTCTGCCGCACGGTGAGCGAGGAGAACAGTGCGCCCTGCTGGAACAGGACGCCCCAGCGCCGTTCGACCCGGCGCCGTTCGCTGGAGCTGGCGCCATCGAGGTCGATGCCGAACACCTCGATGCGTCCCGACACCTTCGGCACCAGCCCGATGATCGTGCGCGTCAGCACCGACTTGCCGGCGCCGGAGGGCCCGACAAAGCCCAGGATCTCGCCGCGTTTCACATCGAGATCGAGACCGTCGAGCACGCGAGTCCTGCCGAACTGCACCGTGATGTCGCGAACGCGGATGATGGCGTCGGAAATGGGCTGTACGAGCATGGTCACATCCCGATCGACGCGAAGAAGATCGCGAACACGCCGTCCATCACGATGACGAAGAAGATGCCCTTCACCACCGATGACGTCGTGTGCTGGCCGAGCGATTCCGCGCTGCCCTGCACCGCCAGCCCCTCGACACAGGCGACGATGCCGATCACCGCCGCCATCACCGGCGCCTTGACCATGCCGACGATGAAATGATTGATCGAGATGGCATCGCGCAGCCGCAGCAGGAACGCTTCCGGATCGACGCCGCCATAGAGCCAGGCGACGAGGCCGCCGCCATAGAGCGCGGCCATCGCGCCGAGAAAGGCGAGGATCGGCAGCGCCAGCACCAGCGCCAGCATGCGGGGCAGGACCAGCACCTCGATCGGATCGAACCCCATGGTACGCAGCGCGTCGATTTCCTCGCGCATCTTCATCGAGCCGAGCTCGGCGGTGTAGGCACTGCCCGAGCGTCCGGCGACCATGATGGCAACGAGCAACACGCCGATCTCGCGCAGCACCAGCACGCCGAGCATGTCGACCACGAAGATGTCGGCGCCGAACCTGCGGAAATGAAAGATGCCTTGCTGCGCGATGATGCAGCCGATCAGGAAGGTGATCAGCACCACGATCGGCACCGCGCGCCAGCACACCTGCTCCAGATGGTGGATGGTCGAGGTCAGACGGAACGAGCGCGGGCGGATCAAGACATGCCCGCTCGCGACGAGCACGGCGCCGAGCATGTCGATCAATCCGATGATCGTGCCGCCGATGCCGACCACCACCCGGCCGATCTGGTCCAGCATGGCCATAATCGAGACCGGGCCGGTCTCGGCCTCCGGCGTTTCCTTCACCCGCCTGACTTCGTCGACCAGGCTCGAATAGTTTTCCGAGAGCCCGGCGATGGTCGCCTCGCCGCCACCGTGGCTCAGGCTGCGCCTGAGCCGCTCGATCAACCAGGCGCCGAAGGTGTCGAGCTTGGAGACCTGGGAGACGTCGATGAAGATATCGGGACGGGTGCCGCGGAGTTTTTCCGCGTCGGCCACCATCCGCTCCAGCACGGGCGCAAAACGGGCCGTCCACGGCCCCGCGGCGCACAGGGCAAGGCCGCCGCCCTGTGTTATCCGTTCCAGTGTCGGGTCGCCGTTCAAAATGCCCACCCCAGGCTGGTTGTCTCGTTCGAAAGATAGGAATTCGAACGCCGCATTGCCTTGTAGAATCTGGCGCTAGCCAGCCATAGTTGGCAGCGCCCCGCAAGCGCACGGTTCAGAAATTGCGAGATTTTGAAATGACTTCCAGCCGATCCGCGCGCCTAACGCAAGAGCTTGCCGCCTTTGTCGAACGCTGGCCGATCGCGGGCGCCTTCACCATCAGCCGGGGCGCCAAGACCGAGGCCGTTACCGTCGTGGCCGAGGTCAGCCTGGACGGGTTGACCGGGCGCGGCGAATGCGTGCCCTACCCGCGCTATGGCGAGACGCCGGAGGCGGCGCTTGCGGCGATCCAGGCGATGCAGGGGCCCCTTGCGGCCGGCATGGACCGGAAGGCCCTGCAGGCGCAAATGCCGCCGGGCGCGGCCCGGAACGCGCTGGATTGCGCCCTGTGGGACCTCGAGGCCAAGCGCAGCGGCAATCGGACATGGAACCTGCTCGGGCGCGGCACGCCGGTCCCCTGCACCACGGCCTACACGATCTCGCTGGGAACGCCGGAGGCGATGGCGGACGCGACCGCCAGCGCGGCGCACCGACCGCTGCTCAAGATCAAGCTCGGCGGCGACGGCGATGGAGAGCGCATCAAGGCGGTACGAAGAGCGGCGCCGAATGCGGAACTGATCGTCGACGCCAATGAGGCCTGGACGGCGGACAACCTCGCCGACAACCTCGCCGCCTGCGCGGATGCCGGCGTCACACTGGTGGAGCAGCCGCTGCCGGCCGGCAACGATGCGGCGCTGGCTGAGATCAAGCGGCCGCTTGCCGTCTGCGCCGACGAAAGCGTGCATGCGCGCGCCTCGCTGGAGGGGCTCCGCGACCGCTACGACGCAGTCAATATCAAGCTCGACAAGACCGGCGGCCTGACCGAGGCGTTGGCGATGGCGGATGCCGCCCAGGCGCTCGGCTTCGACATCATGGTCGGCTGCATGGTCGCGACCTCGCTTGCCATGGCGCCCGCGATGCTGCTCACCCCGCAGGCGCGCTTCGTCGATCTCGACGGCCCCTTGTTGCTCGCGCGCGACCGCGACCACGGGCTGCGCTACGACGGCAGCCTCGTCTATCCGCCGGAGGCCGCGCTCTGGGGATGATGGAGTCCCCTTCTTGACGCGTTTTCTTAACGCGAACCGGTACCCACTTCGCTTGAAAACGCTATCCGGTTGCGCCCCAGCCACATCACGAGCGCACCTGACGCCGCCATCGCGGCCATCAGGTAATAGACGCCCTGGCCGTAGCGGGCATAGACGACGCCGCACAGGATCGCGGTGCTGCTCGAGACGATGCCGCTGCAGGCGGCAAGATAGCCCTGCCCGCGCGCCATGATGTGTCCGGGCACCTGATGCACCAAAAGCCCCATGATGCCGACCTGCGTCAGGCCGAAGGTCAGCCCATGCGTGAGCTGCACGACGGCCAGGACCGGAAGCGGCGGGTCCTGCGCGGTGATCACCCAGCGCGCAACCCCGGCCAGTGCGCCGATCACGACCAGCATCGCCGGGGGCAGCGTGAGGCGCGGCGATACCGCAAACAGCACGATCTCCGCGAGCACGCCGAGCGACCACAGCGCTGCGATGGTGAGCCCGCCCAGGCCGGCCTGCTTCCAGACGATGGAGGCAAAGATGTAATAGGCGACATGGCTGCCCTGGATCAGCGCAGAAGCCGCGATGATCGCGAGGAAGCCGCGATCGCGGAGCAGCGCGACGCCGCCGCGCTGTGCGGTCTCGGCCCTCTTTGTGACCTCGAGCGGCCGCAGGCCCAGGCTGGTGAGCGCACTGACCCCCGCTACGGCAGCAATGATCCAGATCAGGTGCTCCGCCGCGACTTCATCGACCAGCAGCCCGCACAAGAGCGCGCCGACCACGAAGGCGGCCGAACCCCACAGCCGCAGCGGACCATAGTTCAGTCTGTAATGCGTCACGCCGCGGAGCGCATAGGCATCCGTGAGCGGCCCAATCGGCGTCCACAGGCAGCAGGTGACGACGAAGACCAGGAATACCGGCAGCGCCTGGCGCTGGGTGCCGATGAGGGCAAATCCGAACGCGGTCGCGGCCGCCGTGATCATGATGGCGCCGCGCAGCATCCGCCGCCGCTCGGCAAGGGACGTGATCAGCGGCAGCACGGTGAAACGGGTCACCGCGGGCACCGCCGTGATGATGCCGATCCAGGACGCCTCGATCCCCACCGCCTTCAGCCAGAGCGGGAAGAACGGCAGATAGGTGCCGAGCATCCCGAACATGGTGCCGTAAAAGGCTCCGAGGCGAGCCGCGAATCGCTTAGCATCCACTTGCGGCGCTGCAGGAATTTGTGATTCGGAAGCCATCAATCCAATTGCGATTCGCCTGATATCGTGGTGTTCGTTATCGCAGCGCGCCGCAATTTGCGCGACGAGATTTGCATGGCCAACGAAGCATTCGCCCTTTCGCCGATCACAGCCCGCCCGGTGCAGCCGGGCGAGGACGATTACCACGCGATCAGCGAAGCCTTCATGGAGACTTCGCGCGGCCGCTGGTTCCTCTCCGAATACGCCAAGCGCAACCGCAACGCCGATACCCGCCTGGTGCTGGATGCGGTGGCCCGGCTCGAGGAAAGCCTTGTCGCGCAGAAGCAGGCGGTCGAACCCGATCCGGGGCCGGCGGTCGCCGAGGCCATCGCCGCGATCCGCGACGCGGTGGAGGCCGCGCAGGCATCTGCGGCCGAAGCACTCGACAGCCTGGCGCTGGAGCAGAAGCTTGCCCCGGTGCGCAAGGGCGCGCGGGTGATCCGCGAGATCGCGTGGCGGCTGCGCGAGATCGGCAATGACGGACGCATCTGCGACCTCATCGATTCCCAGGTCGTCGCGATCGAGAGCGGCGCCGCGCAGATTTCATCCGACGACGCGAAGGCCGCGCTGGATGCCGCCTTCGCGCCGATCGTGCAGCGCCTTGCCCAGTTCTCCGAGGTCGATGAGACGCCCGCGCCGAGCGCCGAAGCGCCGATGGCTCCGTCACCCGCACCTGCACCGGAGAGCCACGCGGAGCCGCGCGCCCTTCACACGGTGGAGGTCGAGCACACGACAGAAGTCGAGGCTCCACCGGAGGCGCCGGCCGCCGTGGAGACCGTCGCCGCACCTCCCGAGCCGGAAGCCGCGGAAGAGACCATCACCGTTGCGGACGCGGAAGCCGCGCTCGCTGTCGCCGAAGCGGCGCTGGCGGAGGCTGAAGCGGTCGAGCTTGCTCGCGCCACCGAGGAAGCTGCGGCCGACGCTCATGACGAGGCCGTGCTCGACATGATCGCGATGGAGATGGGCGCACCCGACCCGTTCGACGTTGAGGACGCCACGGCGACGATCGCCGAAGAACCACCCGTTGAACTGGAAGCACCGCCCGCGCCGGAAATCGTGCCGCAGGCGCCTGAGCTTGCCGTCGCGCTGCCGGAACCGCAGTTCGAGCTTCCGCCGCAGCCTACCTTCGTCTCGCCGCCCGAGCCTCCCGTCGAAATCTCGCTCGGCTCCACCATCATTGCCAACGGCATCGTCAAGAAGCCCAGCGCCACCGCCAGCGATCCGCTCGCGCCGATCCGCCGCATGAGCCAGGCCGAGAAGATCGCGTTCTTCTCGTAAGCGCGAGGCTTGCCGCTCCGCGAGGAGACTCGCGCAGTGGCCGATGTCTCGTTACAAGAGCTGTGATAAAGTACACAGCACGGACACGTGCTGCTAGCGTCCGCGAAGTCCATCCTGGCGACAGGTGCAAGCGACGGACTCATGTCATGAGGCAGTCGACATCGGCGGACGAACGTTCGAGCATTCAGCGCCTCGTGCTGCTTGATCCGCGCGACGGCGACGTCGAGGACGATGCGGCCAGCCCCGGTCAGCGTTCGCTGCTTGCTATTGCCGGCAGCCTGCTTGTCGAGATCAGCCTGCCGAAGCTCTTGTTCGCGTGGACCGCGTTGCTCCTGCTGCCGGCCGTGCTGCTCGGCCTCGCGCCGCTCTTGGCCTCCGCCTGGCTTTCGATCTTGTCGGAAAAAATCCTGGTCCTGACGGAAATCGGCGCGGCGTTGATGCTGATCGCGATCGTCGCGCTCGGCTGGTTCGCCTGGCGGCCGCTGCTGCGGATCGTCGAGACCAGTTTCTGGTCGCTCAACGCGCTCGCGGTGCAGCCAAGCTACGCGTTCTGCCGTGAGGCACTGCGCCACCTGACGGAACGGATCTGGCAAAACAGCCTGACTCCAAATTTGCGCATGCGAGTGCGACGCGCGTGTTCGCTCGGTGCCGGCATCCTGCTCAGCGCAGGCGCGGCATTGATCGCAATCCTGGTTTGGCCGACCTCGCAATGGACCGCCGGCCTGATCGATCTCGCCATAGGTCATCATCTCGTGGTGACGACGCTGGCCAACGCCGTTGTGCTCGTGTCCTGCTATCTCGCCGCGGCGTCATTGGCCTGGGGTTTTGCCGATGCCAGCATGGATCAGCCGGCCGATCTTGCCGCGTTCGATATCCCTGGATCCGCGCGCATCTGGCGCGTTGCGCACCTGTCCGATGTCCACGTCGTCGGCGAGCGATATGGCTTTCGCATCGAATGCGGGCGCGCCGGGCCGCGCGGCAATGAACGCTTTGCCGCCGCGCTTGCTCGTCTCGCCGCCATTCATGCCGCCGATCCGCTCGATCACGTGCTGATCAGTGGCGATATGACGGATGCGGGGCGCGCCAGCGAATGGGCCGAGTTCTTTGAGGCATTGTCAGAGCACCCTGATCTTGCCGCGCGGACGCTTCTGCTGCCGGGCAATCATGACGTGAACATCGTCGATCGCGCCAATCCGGCCCGGCTCGACTTGCCGTTCAGCCCCGGCAAGCGGCTGCGGCAAATGCGAACCCTGTCGGCGATATCGGCCATTCAGGGCAATCGGGTGCGCCTCGTCGACAACTCAGGCAAAGTCGCGGCCACGCTGGACGAACTCCTCACGCCGCATCGCGAAGAGATTGTTGCGTTCGCCGAGCGCGGCGGCGTGCGTCGGGGCGCCGAGCTTCGCCGGCTATTCGAGGACCAATTCCCGATGATCCTGCCGCCCGACCAACCGGAAGGCCTCGGAATAGCCATCCTCGACTCCAATGCCGAAACCCACTTCTCCTTCACCAACGCGCTCGGGCTGGTCTCGCTCGAACAGGTGCAGCGGCTGGAGGCCGCCATGAACTATTTTCCGAAAGCACGGTGGATCGTGGCGCTACACCATCACCTCACGGAATATCCCATGCCGACGACGAAGTTCTCCGAGCGCATTGGAACGGCATTAATCAATGGGAGCTGGTTCGTCCGTAGACTGCAAGCCTTTGCCGACCGCGTCGTGGTGATGCACGGTCACCGCCACATCGACTGGATCGGTGCATGCGGCGCATTGAAGATTATCTCCGCACCCTCGCCGGTGATGAACGCTGCCAATGATGCGCCAAGCTATTTCTACATCCACCACCTGATGAGCGGCCTCGATGGAACGCTTTGCCTCGCCGAGCCGGAGAAGGTGGAGATTGCGGGAAACTAGCTAGCAGCACCCCTACGCTGGTCGCGCTCGGGCTTTACATTACTGTCACTTAGTGACATCATTTACGTCACTAAGTGACATGAGGTGGCTCCGTGGGTTCGATGCAAGACGATGCGCGTCTGGCGGTCTCGCGCCAGGCAGCCAGACTTTTTCTGGAACGTGGGGTCAGCGGCACAAGCGGGGACGATATCGCCGAGGCTTCCGGCCTCTCCAAGCGAACGGTGTGGAGATACTTCCGCACCAAGGAGAGCTGCGTGGAGCCGCTGTTCGCCCAGTCGTGGAGCCGCTTCGCCCTGCAACTACAACGTTGGCCGCGCAACGTGTCGCTTGAAGCGCAACTCGCGGAGTGTTTCGACCTGGAAAAGCAGTCGGCAGAAGAGATCGCCGACGGGATCCTGATCGTCAGGCTAATCGCCGCCTTTCCCGATGAGCCTGACCTTCGCTCAACCTGGCTCCTGTCCTACCACGATGGCGAAGAGCAGATGATGGCGGTCATCGCGGATCGGCTGGATCGCTTGCGCAATGATTTCGACGTCCGCCTGTGCGCCGCTGCCGTGATGTGTGCGATACGCACGATCGATGAGACGATCAGCCTGGCTGCGGTGCGCTACGGCCAGACCTTCACCACCGCAGAAGTGGTTGCGCGGATGTCGCGCGCCATCCGGGCGGTCAGCAACCTGCCCTTCTGTGATCCTGTCGTGCCGAAACCTTTCGGCGACGACTTGTCCGCTGTCGACGACCGGCAATCTTCATGACCGAAGGCTGGCCGACGACGTTTCGTGCCCCACGGCTCCCTCTGGCCCCGGCCATTCCCACCCTAGCCCAATCCGTTTTGGAGAGACCATGCGCTACATCGCTTATCCGGAGACCGAACGCGGCGATCTGGTGGAGGAGCATTTCGGCGAGAAGATCGCTGATCCTTATCGCTGGCTGGAAGGCGATGCGCGCAGTGACCGAAAGCTCGCAGCCTGGATCGAAGCGCAAAACGCGGTGACGCAAAAATATCTCAGCACCCTGCCCGGTCGCGACGTGTTCAGGCAGCGGATGACCGAATTGCTGGACTACGAGCGCTTCACGGTCCCGCTGAAGCGCGGCGAGCGCTATTTCTTCACCCGCAATGACGGCGTTGCCAATCAGGCTTCGCTCTATGTGGGTGGCGGGGCGGCGGGCGAAGACCGCCTGCTGATCGATCCCAATGCCTGGTCGACTGACAACGCCGATGCGCTGGCCGAATGGGCGCCGTCCGATGACGGCCGCTTCCTGGCCTTCGGCGTGCGGACCGGCGGCACGGACTGGCGCACCATCAAAGTGCTCAACGTCGATACTGGCCAGCAGTTGGACGACGCCGTCGAATGGGCGCGGTTCACCCGGCTGGCCTGGGTGCCCGATGGCTCCGGCTTCTTCTATTCGCGCTATCCTGAGCCTGAAGCCGGCACGGCCGCGAGCGCTGGCGTCGCCAACCACGCCGTCTATTTCCACAGACTGGGCACGCCGCAGGCCGAAGACCGTCTCATCTACTGCACCCCGGATCACCCGGGACTGCTGCACGTGGCCGATCGCGCCGTGGATGGCCGCTACCTCCACATCTCCTCGACCCCTGGGTCGAACGAGAGCGCCCTCACCGTCGTCGACCTGAGCGCTACGGACTGGACGCCACGCACTATCGTCCCAAGCATGGACGCCGAGTGGATGGTTCTCGGCAACGATGGCGCCAAGTTGATCCTGATCACCACCGATGGCGCCGAGCGCCGTCGCGTGGTGTCGCTCGACCTCGCCGCGCCCGAGCCGCAGCCGGTCGAGATCGTGCCCGAAGCCGAGGGCAGCGCGGTGCTCAACGACGCCGCCCTGCTTGGCGGCAAGCTGCTGATCGGCTACCTCGTCGATGCCAAGACCGAGATCCGTCGCTTCGACATGGACGGCGCGCCCGATGGCGCGGTGGCGCTGCCCAGCATCGGCACGGCAGGCGGCTTGACCGGCAATCCGGCCGAAGACGAGGCGTTCTTCGTCTTCACCAGCTATGACGTGCCCGCCACCATCTACCGTTACGACGTCACCTCCAACGCCATCGAGCCGTGGGCCGAGCCCGAGGTGGCGATCGACCTGAGCAGGATCGTGGTGGAGCAGCGCTTCTGTCGCTCCAAGGACGGCACATGGGTGCCGTTGTTCCTGATCCGTCGCAAGGACGTGTCCGGGGCCGCGCCGACCCTGCTCTACGGCTATGGCGGGTTCGGCATCAGCCAGGTTCCGATCTATAACTCCCTGCAACTCGCCTGGGTCGAACAAGGCGGCGTGCTGGCAGTTGCCAACATCCGCGGCGGCGGTGAGTACGGCAGGGCCTGGCACCGCGCGGGCCAACTTGAAAACAGGCAGAACGTGTTCGACGACTTCATCGCCGCCGCCGAGTTCCTGAAGGCCGAAGGCATCACCGCGCCGGACGGCCTGACGATCCAGGGCGAGTCGGGAGGCGGCCTGTTGGTCGGCGCGGTGACCAACCAGCGACCTGACCTCTTCGACGTGGCGCTGCCGGGCGTCGGCGTGATGGACATGCTGCGCTACGACAAGTTCACCGCCGGCCTATTTTGGATGGGCGAGTATGGCAGCCCGGCCGAAGAGCGGCACTTCCGCAACCTCATGACCTACTCGCCCTACCACACCATCAGGGCCGGCGCCGACTATCCAGCGATCCTCGCCACGACCGCCGACGCCGATGACCGCGTCGTTCCCGCGCACACTTTCAAATATGTCGCGGCGTTGCAGGCGGCGGACCTTGGTCCGAGGCCGCATCTGGTGCGCATCGAAACCCGCGCCGGGCACGGTGCCGGCATGCCGCTGGACAAGATCATCGCCCTGCACGCCGACATGTGGGCCTTCGCTGCCCATTGGACGGGTCTGCAAGTAGGTGCCTAGGCCCGCTTCGCATCCGCCGGTCCTCCGAGCAGATCGGCGAGCCAGCACGTCGACGGGTGCTCGGCAGAGAAGGTGAGAAGCGCAAGCGTGATTGGCACACCGATGAAGGTGCCGAACAGGCCCCACAGGAAGGTCCACAAGAAGATCGCAAACAGCACGATGAACGGCGATATCGATAGCGTGTTGCCGGCGACGCGTGGCTCGACATAGCTGCCGACCACGAACTGGATGATGTTGAGGCAGGCAAAGACACCGAACACCGCCGGCCAGCTCTCGAATTGCGTCATGGCAAGCAGCGTCGGAAACAGCGTGGCGATGAACGGCCCGATGAACGGGATGTAGTTCAGCACGAAGGCGATCACGCCCCATTCGAACGCGAATGGCAATCCGGTAACGCCGGCGAAAAGGCCGACCAGAAGGCCGGTGACTGCGCTCATCTGCGTGCGCACCAGCAGATATTTCCGAAATTTGGCCGCGGTCGCCGCGCTGCCATTGAGCAACACGCGCGCCGCCGTGGCGTTCTCCAATCTGTCTATCCTTCGCCTGGCATCCTCGACCTCGAGCAGCCCCAGCACGACATAGACCAGCGCGATCAGCCAGAAGCTCAGCGTGGTGTTGAGGCGGCCGGTGACGTATTGCGTGGCGCGCAGCAGCCAGCCGACATTGAAGTGCTCGGCCCAGAGGCTGGCAACCTCGATGCCATGGCCATCGAGCCATATCACGGCCCGTTCATAGAACGTCTGATACCGCCCAGCATCGGCGACGAGGAAATGGCCGACGCGGCCAAAGCCCCACGCCGCCAGCGAAGCGAAGGCAAGGCAGATCGCCACCGTGACCAGCATGGTGATCGCGAGCGCTGCGAGCTTCGGCATCCATGACTGCAGCCACTTCTGCGCCGGCCAGACGATCGCGATGATGAACAGCGCCGCAGCGAGCGGCGCCAGCACACTCCTCGCCTGCGATGCGGCCGCGCCGACGAGCACTACCGCGATGACGACGGTTGCAACCCTTTGCCCGGAGCCGTCCCCCATCCTGGATTCCTCCGACCTTGCGCCAAACAAAGATTGTCAGGTGCTGCAATCCGCCGCAAGGGCAGTCAGCCGATCGATGGGGCGGGGCCAGGGATTTGGACGCCGTTGATGCGCTGATTGCGCAGGCGCCAAAACGATGTTCTGCGTCGTAGCCCGGGCGGAGCCATCGGGCGCGCCTTCGCGCGACCCGTTGGCTTCACCCGGGCTACAGAATCTCGGCGTTGTTCAGGCCACCAGCTTGGCGAACAGGTCGGCGTCGACATTGCCGCCGGAGAGAACGATGACGACGTTCTTGTCCTTGGCGTCGATGCGGCCGGCGAGCAAGGCGGCAAGGCCGACGGCGCCGCCGGGCTCGACCACCAGCTTCAATTCGCGATAGGCGAACGCAACCGCAGCGGCGACTTCCTCATCTGAAGCCGACACGCCGCGCGCCAACA
This sequence comes from Bradyrhizobium sp. Leo114, assembly GCF_055229415.2. NCBI lineage: Bacteria > Pseudomonadati > Pseudomonadota > Alphaproteobacteria > Hyphomicrobiales > Nitrobacteraceae > Bradyrhizobium > Bradyrhizobium sp. Leo114. The sequence continues at coordinate 187,910 of NZ_JBUYEN020000011.1, forward strand.
GCTTGCTGTTGATCGCAAATGTGAGCTCGCCCGGCATCGCCGCCATCAACGCGTCGCAGATGGTGCGGGCGGCGGCTGGATGCGGCTCGCGATGTCCTACCTGCAGCGACAGCGCGTGGTCGTCATAGCCCTTCGGTTCGGCGACGATCACCTGGGCTTGCGGGAATTTGGCCTTCACGGCGGTCGCGACGCCCGCGATCAGCCCGCCGCCGGACGCCGGTGCCACCACGATGTCAGGCGTAAGCCCAAGCGTGGCCATGTCCTCGGCGATCTCGCGGCCCGCGGTGCCCTGCCCTGCGATCACGAAGGGATCGTCATAGGGACGCACCAGCGTCGCGCCGCGCTTCTCCGCGATGCCATTGGCGATCGCCTCGCGGTCCTCACGGTCGCGGTCATAGAGCACGACCTCGGCGCCATAGGACTTGGTGCGCTCGCGCTTGGTGATGGGCGAGTCCGCCGGCATCACGATGGTCGCCTGCATGCTGAGGATCTTCGCCGCTGCGGCCACACCTTGGGCGTGGTTACCGGAGGAGAATGCGACGACCCCGCCACCACGCTGGGCCTGCGGGATCGACGACAGTTTGTTGAAGGCGCCGCGGAACTTGAACGAGCCTGTCCGCTGCAGCATTTCCGGCTTTAGGAACACCGTGGTCCCGGCGCGCTCGTTGAGGACGGGAAAGGACAGCAGCGGCGTGCGCACCGCGAACGGCGCGACCACCTTTGCGGCGGCTTCGATATCAGCCGCGCCGATGGGTTGATTTGCGATGATTTCGGTCATCCCCGATTTGTAACGCGGTCGCGGACAAGCCGGCAAGACGCTTCTGTGTGATCCCCGGCCGTAGCCCGGGTGGAGCGGAACGCGTAACCCGGGACCGCTGGTCAAGACAGATACGGAAATCCCGGGTTGCGCTGCGCTCCACCCGGGCTACCGGGTCAGGCTAGGCTGCGAAATGCGGGTCCTCAGCCACGAATTCCGCCGCTTCGTTCTCAGGCTCGGGCTCGACCGGCCGGAAATTGAGGGCGTGGTCGATAAAAACGCGCGCCGAGGTTTGCCAGGTGTGGCGCGCAGCAAAGTCGACACAGGTTCGCGCGGGGATGCTGAGCGCCTCCAGACAGGCCTCGCGGAGGTCTTCTTTCAGCACGCCGACCGGCGCAGTGCCGATCACGTCACGCGGACCGACCACCGGGAAAGCGGCGACCGGCAGGCCGCTCGCAAGCGCCTCCAGCAGCACCAAACCGAAGGTGTCGGTCCTGCTCGGAAACACGAACACATCGGCAGCGGCATAAATGCGCGCCAATTCCTCGCCGTGCCGTGCGCCCAGGAACACGGCGTCGCGGTATTTCCGCTCCAGTGCCGGCCGCGCCGGCCCGTCGCCGACAACGACCTTGGTGCCCGGCAGATCGAGATCGAGGAAGGCTTCCAGGTTCTTCTCGACCGCCACCCGGCCGACGCTCAGGAAAACCGGTGCCGGAAGACAGAGGTCGACATGGCGCGGATGGAACAGCGCGGTATCGACGCCGCGCGACCACAGCACCACGTTGCGAAAGCCGCGCGAGCGCAGTTCGGCGGCGAGCGCCGGAGTTGCCGCCATCACCGCCTGGCTCGGCCGATGGAACCAGCGCAACAGCCGCCAGACCCAGTTTTCCGGGATTGGCGAGCGCGCCGAGACATAGTCGGGAAAGCGGGTGTGAAAGCTCGTGGTGAACGGCAGACCGCGCTTGCGGCAGTAGCGGCGCACCAACAGCCCGATCGGACCTTCGGTGGCGATGTGGATGCTGTCGGGCTTGTCCTGCTCGATCAGCGCGGCAATCGCAGCCGGATGCGGCAAGGCCAGCCGGAGGTCGCGATAGCTCGGCATCGCGAAGGTGCGGAACGATTGCGGTGTGAGAAATGCGATCTCAACGCCGAGGCCCTTTGCCGCCTCGGCCATCATGGTCAGCGTCCGAACCACCCCGTTGACCTGGGGATGCCATGCGTCGGTCGCGACCAGGATTTTTGTCATGCAGCGCGCGCCGTGACCCGCGGCACTGGGGCGATGCGCCGGACCGGGTCCGTCCAGGTGATGATCTCGAAGCGGCCATCCTCGTGCTCGGCTAGCGCCGTGCAGCTCTCGACCCAGTCGCCGCAATTCATGTAGCGGATGCCGTGCTCGTCGCGGATCGTTGCATAATGGATGTGGCCGCAGATCACGCCGTCGCAGCCGTGGCGACGTGCTTCGCTCGCAAGCGTGGTTTCGAACGCGCCGATGTAATTGACTGCCTTCTTGACCTTCAGCTTCGCCCATTGCGACAGCGACCAGTAGGGCACGCCGAACATGCGGCGGAAGAAGTTGACGAAGCGATTCATCTGGATCGCGAAGTCGTACGCCTTGTCGCCGAGATGGGCGAGCCAGCGCGCATTCTGCACCACGAGGTCGAAGATATCGCCGTGGATCACGAGGTAGCGCTTGCCGTCGACGCCGGTGTGGATGGTGTTCTCCATCACGTCGATGCCGCCGAAATGCGTGCCGTAGTACTTGCGCAGGAACTCGTCGTGATTGCCGGGGATATAGATGACCTTGGCGCCCTTGCGTGCCTTGCGCAGCATCTTCTGCACGAAATCGTTGTGGGTCTGGGGCCAGTGCCAGCTCGACTTCAGCGCCCAACCGTCAACGATGTCGCCAACCAGGTAGATCGTGTCGGCATCGTGAGAGCGCAGGAAATCCAGCAATCGGTCGGCTTGCGACCCGCGGGCTCCGAGATGGACATCGGAGATAAACAACGTGCGAAAGCGCCGCTCGGGGCTCTCTTCACTGAAAGAGTCGCTTCCCATACCTGTGCACCTAACAAATCCCTGTGACAGGGCGATGACGATTCGTCGCAGCCAACAGTCCCACCAGAATCAGCTACGCGCCCCTTTGAAATGCGGATAACAGCGCCATGCGACAATCTGGCGACACCAGAGGCCGTAGATATGCGGGACAGGGTTGAGGCAGCTCGGTCGTCTAATAAAATCTGTGAAAATGATGCACCGGCCCGTGGCCGTGGCCGACGGTGAAACGGTCGGCGGCTTCGATGGCGGCGCTGATCCAGCGCTTGGCATTGCGCACGGCTGACGTCACGTCTTCGCCCTTGGCAAGCTCGGCTGCGATCGCAGACGACAAAGAGCAGCCGGTGCCATGGGTGTTTGCGGTGCTGATGCGCGGCGCCGCGAGCACGATCGCGCTGTCTACATCGACGAGATAGTCGATGCTCTCGCTGCCCTGCCCGTGCCCGCCCTTAATCAGGACCGCCTGACAGCCGAGGGCAAGCAGCCGCCTGCCCTGGCTCTCGATGGCGGCCTCATCCGAGGCCATCGGTTCGTCGAGCAGTGCTGCGGCCTCCGGCAGGTTCGGGGTGATCAACGACGCAAGCGGGATCAATCTCGTGCGCAGCGCATCGACCGCCTCCGCGGCAAGCAGGCGATCGCCCGAGGTTGCAACCATCACCGGATCGAACACGACATGCTTCGGCGACCAGCGCTCGAGCCCGGCCGCGATCGCATCGATGATCGAAAGCTCCGCCACCATGCCGATCTTGACCGCGCCGACCGCAAGATCGGAGAACACCGCATCGATCTGCGCCGTCACGAACCCGGCCGGCACCTGATGGATGCCGCGCACGCCCATCGTATTCTGCGCGGTGAGCGCGGTGATGACGGATGCGCCGTAGACACCGAGCGCGGCAAAGGTCTTCAAATCCGCCTGGATGCCGGCGCCGCCAGAGGAATCAGAACCGGCAATGGTGAGTGCGATCGGCGTCGTCATCGGAAAGCTGCCGCGCAGTGGGATAGGCATAATACCATGGTCCCTCCTAGCGCGGCGAACCAAGGCCGGCAAGCTGGCTTGCCATTGCACGGCGAATTTGGCTCTATGGGCCGGCTACCTGCCCCGGAGATAACAGCGATGGTTCCCTTCTTCATCCAGATCAAGTGCAAGCTCGGCCAGTCCTATGCCGTCGCCAATGCGCTGGCGGAGGCCGAGATCGCCTCCGAGATCTACTCCACCGCGGGCGATTACGATCTCCTGGTGAAGTTCTACGTCGACAAGGACACCGACATCGGCCATTTCGTCAACGAAAAGGTCCAGGTCATCCCGGGTATCCAGGACACCCACACCATCATCACCTTCAAGGCGTTCGGGACCACCTAGACTAGTTGACGTGGCCGACTGCCCAGACATAGGCGGCCACTGCGGCAGTGTCGGCGTCCGACAGCTCGGCGCCTCCCTTTCGGCGGCATGACGCCGGTATAGTTGCGTGGGTGCGGGACGCCGTCGACAACCGTCTTGGTGATCGCCGCAAGGCTGCCGTCGCTCCACACCCAATTGCCGGAAGTCAGGTCCGGACCGACTGACGTCCCTCGCGCATCGGCCCCATGACATCCGCTGCAGGTGCCGTTGCTGGCCTCGCCGTGGAAGATGCGATCGCCGAGCGCGACCGCAACGAGCTTGCGACCCAGCCAATCATTGCTTTCGATCGGTGTCGTGAAACGATTGTGCTGAGGTCGGTATCGTCGATCTACTTCGCCGACAGCAAAGCGGCGCGGGACGGCCGATCAGCCCCGTTCTGAGACACCCGCTTGATCGCGCGGAGAATCTCGCCACGGGTGTCGATGCGCTGGAATTCCTTAGCCATGAGCGAAGCACGTGCGCGATACCTCTCCGTATCGAGTACGGCCCGCACAGCCTCGCGCAGCACCTGCGGCGCCGGCGTGCTCGTCTCAAGGTTGATGCCGACCCCGGACCAGCCGACCCGCGCATTCACATCGGCCTTGTCCTCGGTGAGTCCAGCGCAGACCAGAGGAACACCAAAGCTCATGGCTTGGTTGACGCTGCCATAACCTCCATTGGTGACAAATACATCGGCTTTGGACAGGATCCACTCGAACGGCAGATAGCTCGCCAAACGCGCATTAGCCGGAATGGGGCCAGGGATCGTGTCGACCGGGCGGCCGCCAGCGGTGACGACCACGAGCAGGTCCCGCTCGTCGGCCAATCCCACCAGGGTCGGTGTGACCAAGCGGTTGAAGTCGTGGTTGGCCACTGTCCCTTGGGTCACGAGGACCACCTTGCGCCTGCCGTCCAGCTCATCGGCCCAGGGTGGCAGCGGCGCTTGTTTGGGCATAATGGGCGGGGTACCCACGAATTGCACCGAAGCCGGGGCGGGACGCGGAAACTCAAAACTCGGCACCGTCAGCTGCAGATAGGCATCTGCTAATTCCACCATTGCCTCGAAAGGAGGCCTCGACAGCGACTTGACGCCGACTTCCTCCAGGCATTGGTTCAAACGATGCGCGAGCGGTTGATTGACGACCCTCTCATGTTCCTGGGCAATGGCTGCATACTTCTCGCGCTGCGCCGGGGCTGCCGCCGGAGGCAAGCCGAGGAGTTCTGGCGCCCCGTCTGTACGAGGCCAATGGAGGATCGTGGTGCCAAAGCAGACAATCGGAGGCCGCTTCGAGCGAGGGCCGAGCAGCATTGGTAGCAGGCCCAAGAAGTACTCATCCCCCATCACGATGTCGGCCGGGACTTCCCGCAACAATCGTTGCAAGCCCTCGTGCTGCACGAGCATGTGGTCAACGAATAAGCGCTCCTTGGTGACGCGCAACAACTCCAACCCCGGAGGCAGGCTTTTCAGTTCGGGATACTTCGCGAAAGGATCCACCACATCCTGATCTGCGCTGGCAGGAATAGGACGAAATGCTGCACCAATACTGTTGATGCGGTCGCGGAAAGCGCTTCCTGTGAAGGCGACCACCTCGTGACCGTCAGCCAACAGGATGCGCGCGATACCAAGCATTGGATTGACATGACCGGGCGCGGGGGTCGTAGCGATGATGATTTTCATATGATCCTACTCTGGATATCCTGAGACGAAGGCCACTCGAGCCGGCAAGAGTGATCGAGCTGAGTGACGCAACCAGATGTTGGCAGGTTTGCTGTTACGCCCCGATGTCGGATCCGGCGTGAATTGCTACACTCGCAATGCGTCTGGTCACAAAAGCTTGCGTGCAGGAATGAGCAACTCAGATCGCGCCAAGTGCGATCAATCCGATGATTATCTACCAACGCGTCGAGCTGTTGCGGCCGAGTAGAAGCGAGCTCGGCACTGCAGTAGTGCTTGAGCCGGTCAGATCGCGCTGTCGATCAGATTGTTCAACGGTCGCTCAAGCTCGCGGACTGACCTGCTGCCGCAACTCTGCACGATATCCGCTTCCCGGCTCATTGCCAGCAATTCAAGCTGCCGGCTGACCTCCCGGTTGGCTTATGCAAGTCGATAAGCGAGATCTTCGGTGATCAGGATTTCCTGACCGGGCAGCTTGGCCATTGGCGCGACAATTTCGCAGCCCTGAACTTCGACAGACGGGAGAGACTCAGCAGCATCGTGCGATGCGGTGCAGGGTCGATCAGTGCACCTTCCCGTCTCTCATGGCCTGTGCGGGATAGTCAATCCACGCTGCACCGCGGGCCGCGCCAGGCCGCGATCGAGCCAGGCTGGTACCGCTTGAAGACTGTCGAAGTCGACGAGTTCGCGCGCCTCATAGAAGCCGATCAGGTTACGCACCCAGCCGAGCATGGAAATGTCGGCGATGGTATATTCATCGTCCATGATCCATAGTCGTCCGGCGAGATGCGTTTCCAATACGCCGAGCAGGCGTTTTGACTCGTTGACGTATCGTTGAAGTGGGCGCTTGTCCTCGTATTCACGGCCTGCGAATTTGTTGAAGAAGCCGAGCTGGCCAAACATCGGTCCGATCCCGCCCATCTGGAAATGCACCCACTGGATAGTCGTGTAGCGGCGAGCCGCATCTGCCGGCAAAAGCTTGCCGGTCTTCTCCGCGAGATATTGCAGGATGGCACCGGATTCGAATAAGGGCAGCGGCTCTCCGTCGGGGCCATCGGGGTCGAGGATCGCCGGGATCTTGCCGTTGGGGTTCAATGAAAGAAATTCTGGCGTGTGCTGGTCGCCCTTGTTGAAGTCGACCAGATGAACTTCGTAGGGGAGCCCGATCTCCTCCAACATGATCGAGACCTTTACGCCGTTGGGTGTCGGCAGTGAATAGAGTTGCAAGCGATCCGGGTATTTCGCAGGCCAGCGCCGTGTGATCGGGAAATCAGCAAAGTTTGGCATCTCAACTCGCTCTTGCGGCTCGATTACACTTTAAGAGGTGGCAAGCATCACGGCGGGTGAATTCATGGCATGACGGTTCAGCTGAGCCACGGAGTATTGCGTATCCGAACGCAGGCGTTTGGTCTGCGAAATGTGGGATCGTGATCTTCGATATAATCGACATTGACTGTGCCGAACGTGGTCTGGGGCTTCTTCAAGGCCGAGCACGTCTGAACCTGGATGAACTCATTCTTGAAATCACCACGAGGAAACGCGGCAATGACCTGGTCGCGTTGCTCTCGCGTATAGTCGTCATATCCAATGCCGACGACGTCAACTAGAACACCCGCGTTGGTGAGAGCTATTTCTGGCCGCATGTATTGGGGAATGCCTGGCGTGGTATGTAAAGCGATTGCTTCCCACACCAGATCCGCTTTCGGATCCGGGATGCCGTGGCTCTTGAGGAATTCGCGGGCTGCATCGGCGCCGTCGACTTCAAACCGTTTCGTATCGGTATGGTAAGGGTGGATAAGACCCAGATCGTGAAACAGCGCTGCGACATAAAGCAGTTCAGAATCGAATTTTAGATTCTGACGAATTCCTTTCATCGCACCGAACACAAATACGCGAACCGAGTGGTTGAACAACATCTCGGTTTCATGTTGCCGCACGAGTTCGGCGGCCTCGCGTGCGATCTTGCTATCGGGGATCTTAACGCCAGAAATAATATCGACCATTATCGAACTCCCGTCTCCGTGTCTGTGGTGCTGGTTGCAGGAAATAGATCGGTCCGGACCTGATCATAAAACAGTACCAAGATTGCCAATTTTGACTGTACCATCGCGCGATGGCTGTCCTCCCCATCCAACTAGATCGTGCCAGAAGGACCCCACTGGCTGCCCAGATCTATTGCGCGATCCGAGAGAGCATCGAGAGCGGGCGGCTCGCGTCGGGCGCGCGATTGCCTTCCTGGCGCGATCTGGCCGCTCAGCTCGGCGTCTCCCGCGGCACCGTGCGTGTGGCCTACGAACGTCTCATCACGGAGCAATTCGCGATCGGTCTCGGGCCGGCAGGAACTCGTGTGGCCGACCGGCCATCCCGATCCTCAACGCCCGAGTGGTCGCCAGAAGCGCCGCCTCTACCGGACCTCTTTTATGAGTTCGGAAGCGCGCCGCGGGCATTTCAGATGGGCGTGCCCTCTCAGGACGCCTTCCCTTTTAAGCTGTGGTCACGCATCCTGACGCGTGAGATCCGGCTAGCCGCGGCTGCGCCGGTGACGTATCCGGATCCGCGCGGCGATCCGGAGCTGCGAAAGGAAGTTGCGGCTTACTTAGGGCTGGCCCGCGGAATTCGGTGCAGCCCCTCTCAGGTGCTCATAACGAGCGGATTCTCCGGCGCGCTCGGTCTGGCTATCCGAGGGCTTCAGCTTGGAAGGATGGGAGCTTGGATCGAAGATCCAGGCTTTCCGCTCACGCGCACCGCGCTCGGCCTGGCTGGCATGCATGTGACGGCTGTCCCGGTCGATGCGGAAGGGCTGGATGTTGCCGCCGGGGTGCAAACCGCCGGTGGAGCGACACTGGCAGTCGTCACACCGGGCCAGCAGGCGCCGCTCGGGATGACGATGTCGCTGCCGCGGCGACTTGCACTGCTCGCCTGGGCTCGGCAGAACGACGCCTGGATCATCGAGGACGATTACCTCAGCGAACTGCAGCTGAAAGGACGGGCGGCCCCGGCTCTTGCATCGCTCGATCATGGAGGCCGGGTGCTGCACATCGGCAGTTTCAGCAAAACGATCAGCCCGGCGCTGCGCCTGGGGTTCATGGTCGTGCCGCCGGAACTGAGTCGTCCGTTCGGTGAGCTCGCTGCTTGCTTGGCACCAGCGCCGGCTGCGGCCGTGCAGCGCGCCGTGGCGGAATTCCTGCGAGAAGGGCACTACCTTCGCCATCTGCGCCGCATGAAGCGGCTCTACGCCGCCCAACGGGAGACTTTGCTTCGTTGCCTGGGAGAGATGGCGTCAGACCCGATAAAGGTACAAGCAACCGCCGGTCTGGCAGTGGTTCTCTTGCTTCCCGAGTTTGCTTCAGACGTGGACATCGCTTTGCGCGCTCTACAGTTCGGCTTGGCCCCGGCTCCCCTGTCGCCGTGGTACATGCAGCCTCCCCGACAGCAAGGATTGCTGCTCAGCGTGACCAACCTCAATGAACGGCGGCTGCCGGCGGATTTTCGCCGGCTGTTGGAATTGGCACGCTAGCACTGCGAAATGAACGTCGCTGCGACCTAAACGACTATCGACGGTACATTGAGAGTTGCCAATCTTGGTACTGTTCTGGATCAGGCTGCCCCCCATCTTCGATTGGTAACACCGGTTGAAGCGGATGCGCGAGACCGGCTTTGGGTCCATGACCGGCGCCCGGCCTTCAAGCCGACTCACGTCTTAGCAGGGAGTTCAGAATGGCAAGCAGCCCCGTCGACGATGCGTCCCAAGGTCCTGCGCGCTGCTCCATGTTGGCATGGCGAGTGCACGAATTCGGACCGCCGGAAGTGATGATTTTGGATCGGGTTCCGAGGCCAGTTCCTGGTACGAGCGAGGTCCTTGTCGATGTTCACGCAGCAGGGGTCGGTCCCTGGGACGGCTGGATCAGGGCCGGCAAGAGCGCGTTGCCGCAGCCTCTTCCTCTTACGCTCGGCTCTGATCTGTCCGGAACAGTCGCGGCCGTGGGATCGGGCGTATCCGAGATCGCTGTTGGGGACCAGGTTTTCGGAGTGACCAACAGCCAGTTCCTTGGTGCTTACGCAGAATACGCCGTGGCCTCTGCTGGGATGCTCGCGAAGAAACCAGGCTCGCTGAGCTATGCCGAAGCGGCTTCCATTCCCGTCGTTGCGGTCACGGCGTGGCAAGCTCTGTTCGACCACGCTCGCCTCGAAGCCGGGCAGACGGTCGTCATTCACGGAGCTGCGGGAAACGTCGGAGCCTACGCGGTTCAGCTCGCTCGTCGCGCTCGCCTGCGTTCAATCGCCACCGCGGGGAGCCAAGACATCGAATACGTGCGGTCCCTTGGTGCCGACAGAGTATTGGACTATCACACGCAACGCTTCGAGGAAGAGGTGAAGGATGCGGACGCGGTACTGGATCTCGTCGGAGGCGAAACGCAAATACGTTCCTTTCAGGTTCTTCGCCCGGGCGGCAAGCTGATCTCCGCTGTGTCCCAGCCCGATCAAGACCGCGCAAAGCACCACGGGGTCACCGCAGCCTTCTTCCTGGTGGAAGTGACCACCGAGCGCCTTCGCGAGATTGCCGATCTCATCGATCGCGGTGACCTGAAAACCCGCGTCGGCGCAGTTCTTCCTTTTGCCGCTGCGCGAGACGCGCACATGATGTTGGAAGGTCAACGAGTGCCGCCGAAAGGCAAGATCATTCTCGATGTGGGAGGCTCGGACGAAGCCACCGCGCGCGCTTGAATTGGGGCTATGAGTGTGGCGGCGAGCAGCTGTGAAGGCCGACGGCTCCGCGCGAGTCTGGAACACATGGCCGAGAACGACGCCGGCAGAACCGAAGCTCTAGATTCTTGTTTTCACGCGTTTTCTTCACGCGAACCGGTATCCACTTCGCTCGAAAACGCTCTATCGGGGCGCCACGCGGCGCAGATTTGGAAGGAGTCGCAGACGGAAATCATCCTCCAACCGTCATGTGTCCGGTTTTCGGGAAACTTGATCAAGCGCCTGTGAGTAAACGCCCTAGCTCCTGCCCCCGGTCCGCTTCGGCGGCGTGGGGCCCTCGACCGGTGGCAGGGATTTAAGATAATCGGCCATGGCCGCACGATCTTCATCGGACAATTGCGACGTGTTCTTGATCACGCGCGCCATCAATCCGCTGGCGCTGTCGCCGTCCGGCAGTTCACCGGTCTTCAGGAAATAGGTGAAGTCCTTCACGCTCCAGTCCGCCAGATTCTTTTGCGTGATATTGGGCACCCAACCCTCACCTTCCGGGTTCGGTCCGCCGGCAAGACGCTGCGCGCTGATGATGCCGCCCAGGAAATTGCGCGGGCTGTGGCACTCCGCGCAATGGCCAAAACTGTTCACGAGATAGGCCCCGCGATTCCATTGCGCGGAGCGCGCCGGATCCGGCGTAAAGGGCTTGTCATCCATGAACAGGAATTTCCACACGCCGATGTTGCGGCGGATGTTGAAGGGGAACGGCACGTCGTGATCGCGCACCTTGCCGGCGACCGGCGGCAGCGTCTTGATGAACGCGAAGAGGTCGCGGACGTCCTCGATCTTCGCATGCCGGTAGGACGTGTAGGGAAAGGCAGGGAAAAAATGGGCGCCCTCCGGCGAGGTGCCCTTCATGACCGCTGTGACGAAATCGGCCTCGCTCCATCGGCCGATCCCGTCATTGGGATCGGGCGAGATGTTCGGCGCATAGAAGGTGCCGAATGGCGATGGAATCGCGAGCCCGCCGCCGAGCCGGGTGCGATCGGGCTGGTCGGGCACGGCGTGACAGGACGAACATCCGCCCGCGTTGAAGATGGTCGAGCCATTGCCAATGTCAGGCTCATAGGCCGGCAATACGCTGGCCGCGAACGTCGCAGGTATGGTCAGCCACCAGTAGACGCCGGCGGCGACAATGCCGGCGAGGATGGCCGCGGGATATATTCGTCGCAACATGGTCCGACCTGTCATTGGAACGTCTTCGAGCAAAGCATGCCCTTGGACTTGATCCGAGCGTGAGCACCGGTTCGTGTGAACGCGTCAAAAACAAAAATCTGGCGCTTCGGTTCAATCAGAACCGAATATGCTCCAGTTCGTCGATCGAACGGCTAATATGGCGAGAGTCTCGGCCATGCGCTTGCTCGAAATTTTCCGCGCTCGCGGGCGATTTTGGGAATAAAGCAGAAAGGCCATTGTTTTGAGGTCGACACTCAGGCCGACGCCAACAGGGAGAAAAACCATGCCGAACAAGACCATGCTTGCCACGCTCGCGCTCGGAGCCGCCGTCGTGTTTGCCGGTCCTGCTCTCGCCGACAAGTACAAGGTGCCGTTGGACGGCAAATCGGAAGTGCCGCCGAACAGCAGCACCGGAACCGGCACCGCCGATATCGACTACGATCCCGCGACCAAGAAGCTGAGCTGGAAGGTGACCTATTCCGGCCTCACCGGTCCCGCTACCGCAGCGCATTTCCATGGTCCCGCCGAAGCCGGCAAGAACGGCGGCGTCGCGGTCCCGATCCCGAATATCGCCTCGAGCCCCGCCGAAGGCAGCGCCACGCTGACGGACGCGCAGGCCGCCGATTTCCTCGCCGGTAAGTACTACGTGAACGTCCACACCGCGGCCAATCCAGGCGGCGAAATCCGCGGCCAGGTCGTGAAATAGGCGAGCCACAAGCGTCCATTCCTGAAGGCGGATGCTGCGGCATCCGCCTTTTTCGTTTTGCACCTAACGAGGTAGATCGGCGGTGACCACGATGAAGCTGCGCCCCCTCTCCCGCTTGCGGGCGAGACGAGCAAAGCTCGCTCCGGCAGCGCTGGGGTGAGGGTGTCTGCGCGAAAAGAACAGAGATTATCTTTGCGCGGAGAGAGCCCTCACCCGGCGCTACGCGCCGACCTCTCCCGCAAGCGGGAGAGGTGAAGAGCGCAAGCGCCGCATCACTTCAATTTGACGCGATAGGTGTCGTGGCACGCGCCGCAGCGATCGTTGATCGTGGTGTAGGCCACCTTCAACTGATCGAGATTCTTGACCTTGCCCTTGAAGTCACCGATCGCCTTCGTGACCGGCGGGATCTTGGAATCGAAATCGGCCTTGTTTTGCCAGATCTTGGGCGACGACGTGTAATGGGCGTCCTTCACGTCTTCCTTGGGGTTGGTGGCAAAGACGGTCGCGATCTTGGCGACGTTCGTTTCGAGATCGGCGAGCGCCGTATCGACCGCCTTCTGGTCGTAGGGGATATCGCCCTTCACCATTTTCCCGATCACATTGTACATGCTTTTCGCCTGCGCCCGCATCAGGTTGTCCTGCTGAACGGCGATCTCCTGCTGAGCCATGACAGCGCTTGCACCGAGCAGCACGCCACCTGCCACCAAAACCATCCGCTTCATCGGCGAATTCTCCTTTTCCTGAAGCTTGCCGGACGCCGCCGCGCGCGCTTTGCGCTCGCGGCCTCACGCTGGATCATGATCCAGCGCCTCCTTTGAGCATGATCTTTTCGGAAAACCGGTTTCCCACTTTTCCGGATCATGCTTTAGAACCCGTGCGCGGGCGTTTATTCCCGCGCTACGATGTCGTCATCAGAGATTATGGCGTCGCTGCGCCTCGCGGATCGCGATCCAGACCCGCTCGGGGGTAGCGGGCATATCGATGTGGTCGATCTTGTATTCGCGCCACAGGCCCTCGACGATCGCGTTGACGATCGCCGGACATGAGCCGATCGCGCCTGCTTCGCCCGCGCCCTTGACGCCAAGCGGATTGGTCGCACAGGGCACGTTGTGGGTCTCGAACACGAAGGACGGACCGTCGGAGGCGCGCGGCACCGCATAGTCCATGAAGGTGCCGGTGACGAGCTGGCCGTCGGTTGCGCTATAGACCGCCTGCTCCATCAGCGCCTGCCCGATGCCCTGCATCGCGCCGCCGTGAACCTGGCCCGCGAGCAGCAGCGGGTTCAGTGTCACGCCGAAGTCATCGACAATGACATAGTTCACGATCTTGATGATGCCGGTCGCCGGATCGATCTCGACTTCGGCGAGATGCGTGCCGTTCGGATAGGTGCCGTCGGCACTGGCGAAAGTCGCGCTGGCGTTCAGCTTCGACGGATCGACACCGGGGCGCTTGGCGAGATCGGCAAAGCTGATCGAACGGTCGGTGCCGGCGATGCGGATCACGCCGTCCGATATCTCGAGGTCGCCGGCGCTCGCTTCCAGCGCCTGCGCCGCGATCTCCTTCAGCCTGTCGCCGAGCGCAGCGGTGGCGCGCTGCACGCTGACGCCGCCCGACGGGATCGATGCCGAGCCGCCGGTGCCAAGACCTGTTGCGATCTTGTCGGTGTCGCCCTGCAGGATGTGGACGCGCTCGGGCGGCAGGCCGAACTGTTCGGCCACGAGCTGCGCATAGGCGGTCTGGTGGCCCTGCCCGCTCGATTGCGTGCCGATCAGGATCGAGACGTCACCATTGGGGTCGAGCGCGACATTCGCAGTCTCCTCGCCCATGGTGCCGCAGATCTCGACATAGGTTGCAAGCCCGATGCCGCGCACCAGGCCATCCTTCTTCGCCGCCTTGGCGCGCTTGGGAAATTCTTTCCACTCGGCGATCTCCATCGCGCGCTTCATATGCGCGGCGAAATCGCCGGAGTCATAGACCTTCCCGGTCGCGGTCTTGTAGGGCAGCGCCTTCGGCGGGATGAAATTCTTGCGGCGGATCGCATCCGGCGTCATGTCGAGTTTTCGCGCGGCGGCATCAACCAGACGTTCGACAACGTAAGCCGCTTCCGGCCGCCCGGCGCCGCGATAGGCATCGACCGGCACGGTGTTGGTGAACACGGTGCGGACGCGGCAATGAAAGGCCTGGATGTCGTAGAGGCCCGGCAGCATGCCGGCGCCGCCATGCGGAATATAGGGACCGAAGGTCGAGAGATAGCCACCCATGTCGCCCATCAGATCGACGTCCATGCCCAGGAACTTGCCGTCCTCGGCGAGCGCCATCTTCGCGGTCGTGACGTTGTCGCGCCCCTGCGAGTCGCCCATGAAGTGGTCGGCACGGTCAGCCGTCCATTTGACCGTCTTCTTCAACTGCCGCGCAGCGACCGCGACCAGAGCATATTCGCGGTAGGGAAACAGCTTGGTGCCGAAGCCGCCGCCGACATCGGGACAGATCACCCGCATGTTCTCGACCGGGATCTTCAGGATGTTCTGGCAGAGGATATCGCGGAGGCGATGGCTGCCCTGGCTGCCGATCGTCAGCGTCAGATGGTCCTTCTTGGCGTCATATTCGGCGACCGCCGCACGCGTCTCCATGAAGTTGGTGACGATGCGCGGGTTGACGATCGAGATTTCCGCGACCGCATGCGCCTTCGCAAAAGCTTCTTCAGTCGCCTTCTTGTCGCCGATCGAGACGTCGAACAGGACGTTGCCCGGCTTGTCGGGCCACACCTGCGGCGCGCCCGGCTTCACGGCATTGACGACGCCGATCACGGCCGGCAGCGGCGTCCACTGCACGTCGATCGCCTCGATCGCATCACGCGCCTGGTCGATCGTCTCGGCGACGACGAAGGCGACGGCGTCGCCGACATGGCGGACTTCGTCCTTGGCCAGGATCGGATAGGGCGGACCGGTGAACGGATCGGTCTCCAGATTGAACAGGCATGGCAGGTCGCCGAGATCGGCGACCTCGGCCGCAGTCAGGATCAGGCTGACGCCCGGCAGGCCGCGCGCCTTGGTGACGTCGATGGTGAACTTCGCATGCGCATGCGGCGAGCGCAGCACCAGCGAATGCAGCGCCGGCTGCGGCGCGACGTCGTCGGTGTAGCGGCCCTTGCCGCGAATGAGGGCATCGTCTTCCTTGCGGCGTACGCTCTGGCCGACGCCGAATTTGATGGGGGCTGCCATCGTCACTCCAATTGTTGTTGTCCACGCCATCTTGGCGTGTTTCCCGCCATATTGGCGCGGTTGGGAAAGAAGCGCAAACCGCGAATTGCGGAGCTTGGAAGCACCGCAACAAAAAGCTGATTTGACTTGAAAACTATCCGCGCCGCAGGGCGAAGAGCCATCCGCGCCCGAACAGCACCAGGATGGAAAATCCATAGACGAAGGCGCCGACTGCAATCAGGAGCGCTAGGATGGTTTCGTCGCGCAGCAGGTGCATCTGCGCGAAATAGACGGCTGCGAATCGCTCGGTCCACCAAAGCGCCCCCGCAAGCACGAGGCCGGAGACGGCGAATTTCGCAAAGGTCAGCATCATCAGGCGATCGAGCTCGAGATAGCCGGCGCGCACCGCAAAGCCGAACACCAGGAGCAGGTTGATCCAGGCGCCTACGGCGGTAGCGAGCGCAAGCCCGATCTGGGCGAGCGGGGCCATCAGGCCGATCTTCAGCAGCAGATTGGCCCCGAGCCCCGTCAGCGACGCCTTCACAGGCGTTGCCGTATCCTTGCGTGCATAGAATGTCGCAACCGCACTGCGGATCATCACGAACGGGATCAGGCCGATCGAATAGGCCGCCAGCGTCGCGGCAGCCGCCGCCGCGTCGGCCTTGGTAAAGGCGCCGCGCGCAAACGCCGCGCGCACGATGATGTCGGGCACGGTGAGGAAGGCCGAGACAAAGGGCACAGTCGCAAGCAGGGTGAAATCAAACGCGCGGCGCTGCGCAGCCGCTGCCCCCGCCACATCCTGCGCGGTGATCCGCCGCGACATTTCCGGCAGCAGCACCGTGCCGACCGCGATCCCGATCACGCCGATCGGCAGTTGGTAGAGCCGCTCGGCGTAATAGAGCGCCGACAGCGCGCCGGCCGCGAGGAAGGTCGCAATGATGGTGTCGGCGAACACGGCAACCTGCGTACCCATCGAGCCCAGCGTCGCCGGCCCGATCGCGCGGAAAAAGGCGCGGACGTCCTCGTCGAGCCGCGGCATGGCAAAGCGCGGCAGCGTGCCGTGCCGCGCCAGATCGCCCGCGAGCAGGAAATATTGCAGGAAGCCGGAAATCAGCACGCCCCAGGCCGCGGCATGCCCCGCACTCGGGAAGAAGGCCGCCAGCGCCAGCGTTGCCATCATCGACAGATTGAGGAGGATCGATGCCCCGGCCGCGCTGGCAAAGCGCTGCATCACGTTGAGCATGCCGCCATAGAGCGTCACCATGGTGATCAGCAGCAGATACGGAAAGGTGATCCGCGTCAGTTCGATCGCAAGCTGGCGCTGCTCGGCGTCATCGGTGAAGCCGGGCGCCAGGACGCGCAATACCTGCGGCATGAAGGCCCAGGCCAGCACCAGCAGGATGAGCTGAGACAAGAACAGCAGCGTAAAGATGCGGTCGGCGAACAGGCGCGCGGACGTATCGCCGCCCTTGCCGTGGACATGGGCGTAAGCCGGGACGAACGCGGTGTTGAACGCGCCCTCGGCGAAGATCGCACGAAAATTGTTCGGCAGGCGCCAGGCGACCAGGAAGGCGTCGGCAATGGGTCCGGCGCCGAGGATCGCTGCGAGCATGATGTCGCGTGCGAGCCCCGTCAGCCGCGAAAGCAGGGTGTAGCCGCCGACCGTGAAGATGCGTCCAAGCATGCGCCGGTTCTAGCCCAAGCACCGGCGCCGCAAAACGGCGAAATCAGGACGAAAGCGCGCCGCGCACAGCCTCGATGATTCGCCCCTGCGTCGCCTCGTCGAGATAGGCGTGAATCGGCAGGCTGATGACGTCGTTCGAAAGCCGTTCGCTGACCGGCAGGCCGCCCTCCGCCACCGGGAAGTCGCGGTAGGCGGTCTGCTGATGCATCGATTTCGTATAGTAGATCGCGGTCGGAACGCCCTGCGCCTTCAGCGCCGCGGCAAAGCCGTCACGGTCGGTGCCCTCGGGCAGGCGGATAGTATAGCACGCCCAGATCGAGCTGCAGCCGGCGGCAAGGCGCGGCACGGTCACGACGTTACCGAGCCCGCGCGCATAGCGCTCCGCGACCTCATTGCGCGCCGCGATCTCTTCTTCGAAAATCTTGAGCTTCTCGAGCAGTACCGCCGCCTGCATGGTGTCGAGCCGCCCGGTCAGGCCCAGGCGCACGTTGTCGTACTTGTCGGAGCCCTGGCCGTGCACGCGGATGCTGCGCAGCGTCTGTGCAAGCTCGTCGTCGTCGTCGGTGAAGATCGCACCGCCGTCGCCGAAGCAACCGAGCGGCTTTGCCGGGAAGAAGCTGGTCGCCGTCGCCAGGCCAAAAGTGCCGATCCGCCGCCCCTTGTAGGTAGCGCCAAAGCCCTGCGCGGCGTCATCGAGCACGAACAGACCTTCGGCCTTGGCGACCGCAGCGATCGCGTCGTGATCGGCGCTCTGCCCGAACAGGTCGACTGGAATGACGCCGACTGGCTTGAGGCCGCGCGCCTTGGCGGTCGCGATGCCGCGCTTCAGCGAGGCGGCATCCATGTTGAACGTTGTCTCGTCGACGTCCACAAAAACCGGCGTAGCGCCGGTCAGCGCCACCGATTCGCCGGTCGCGCAGAACGTGAAGGACGGGCACAGCACCGCATCGCCCGGGCCGACCTTCTTGGCCATCAGCACCATCAGAAGCGCGTCGGTGCCGCTGGCGCAGGCCACCACATGTTTTGCGCCCGAGAACTTTGCAAGTTCCGCCTCCAGCGCCGACACTTCCGGCCCATTGATGAACTGACAATGGGAGAGCACGCGGGAGACCGCTTCATCGACGGAGGTGCCGAGCCGGCGGCGCTGCGCGGCAAGGTCGATGAAGGGAATGGGTTCTGGGCGCAGATGCTGGTTCATGGGACCTTGCGGGAGGCGTGAGGGAAGCTATCAGCCGGCGACGCGGCGCGGCGCCTTGCGGGCGACGGTCGCGGCGGGCGTGGCCGGCGTTTCCAGACATTTGATCGCGATCTCGAGGCTCGCGACGCCCTCGTTGCCTGATACCGCCGGCTCCTTCCCGCCCCTCACCGCGTCGAGGAACGCAATCAATTCGGCGCGCAACGGTTCGTCGTGGCCGACAGGCAAATGCCGCATCGAATAGCTGCCGTCGGGCTTGAAGCCGAAACACTCCGTGACCTGACGGGTCAGGAGATCGCCCATCACATATTTGCCGCGCGTCGCGACCGTGACGCTGCGCGCCTTGAACGGCGTCAGCCAGTTGGTGTTGATATGCGCAAGCACGCCCGAGGCGGTACGGAATTGCAACAGCGCGATGTCCTCACGCTCGGCCACGGCGCTCGAAAGCTGCGGCTGCACGTCGACGATTTCAGACTCGGTGAACCAGCGGATCAGATCGATGTCGTGCACGGCCAGATCGATGACGACGCCGACATTGGACATGCGCGGCGGAAACGGACCGACGCGGGTAATGCCGATCGAGAGGATGTCTTCGCCCGATATCGCCTGCTTGATCGCGACCACCGCCGGGTTGAAGCGCTCGACGTGTCCGACCATCAGCGTCACGCCAGCCTGCCGCGCGGTGTTGACGATGTCGTTGCCCTCCTCGACCGTGGAGGCGACGGGCTTCTCGACCAGGATATGGACGTTCTGCGCGATACAGGTGAGCGCGATCTCGTGATGCAGATGGGTCGGCGCCGCGATCGTCACGGCATCGACGCCTTCGGCGAGCAACTCATCGAGCGTCGCAAAGGCCCGGCACCCGACCAGCGCAATGGCGCGCGCGCGATGTTCAGCCAGAGGATCGACGATCCCGACCAGCGTGACCTCGGGCAATCCCGCCAGCACGCGGGCATGGTTGCTGCCCATCACCCCCGCGCCGATAACCCCGACGCGCAAGGCACGCCTGATCCCGGCTTCTGCGGCCAACCCCGACCCTTTGGAACTCATGTGGTTACCCCAACAGACTTTTGGTGGCGCCCATCGGTTGCGCGTTCTTCCCCGGACCAGCCTGATTCCACCGAATCAGGCCGCAGCCCTATCCCCTTGTCCTGACGTGCTTTCTTTCCCCGAAGCATCGTCACGCACACGCTATAGCATGCTGTCACAAATGTGGCGAATGCCAACGCGCAAATCCGGACACGTTTTGATTCAAAAGATTACACCGTCTCGCCGGCGATCGGGGACAAAATCGATGCACAGCGCATCATCAGGTGCGCTGATAGTCGTCCTCGATGCGGATGATGTCGTCCTCGCCGAGATAGCTGCCGGTCTGCACCTCGATCAATTCCAGCAGGATCTTGCCGGGGTTCTCCAGCCGGTGCACGGCGCCGATCGGGATGTAGATCGACTCGTTCTCGTGCACGGTCTTCACCGTTTCGTTGACGGTGACGCGCGCAGCACCACGGACCACGATCCAGTGCTCGGAACGGTGATGGTGCTTCTGCAGCGACAGCCGCTCGCCCGGCTTGACGATGATGCGCTTGACCTGGTGGCGTTCGCCATTGTCGACCGACTGGTACGAGCCCCAGGGCCGATGCACCTTGATGTGGTTCTCGGTGACCTCGGGCGCCACCGTCTTCAGTTTCGCCACCAGGCGCTTCAAGCCGTTGGCGTCCTTCTGCCGCGACACCAGGATGGCGTCCTGTGTCGCCACCACCACGAGGTCGTCGACGCCCTCGAGCGCGACCAGCGCGCGGTCGGTCACGACGTTGCAGTTGCGCGAATCTTCGAACACCGCAGCACCGCGCGCGGCATTGCCCTGCCCGTCTTTATCAGACAATTCCCACACCGCGTGCCAGGAGCCGACATCCGACCAGCCGCAGGACACCGGCACCACCGCCGCGTGCGCGGTCTTCTCCATCACCGCGTAATCGATCGAGATCGCCTTCGCCGCTCCGAACGCATCCGCATCGAGCTTGACGAAGCCGAGATCGCGTTCGGTCTTCGTCACCGCCTCGGTCACCGCCTGCACGCTCGCGGTATCGAAATTGCGGTACTCATCAAGCAGCACGGCGGCGCGGAACATGAAGTTGCCGCTGTTCCAGAGATAGCCCGACGTGATGTAGTCGGCCGCGGTTGCGGCGTCGGGCTTCTCGACGAATTTTGCGACCGCGCGCACCTGTCCCGAAATGGTATCGCCGGGGCTGATATAGCCGTATTCGGTGGCCGGGCGCTCGGGATTGACGCCGAAGGTGACGATGCGGCCTGCTTTCGCGGCAGCCAGCCCCTCGCGACAGGCGGCGACGAAGGCCTCGGTGTCGCCGACCACGTGATCGGCGGCGAGCGCCAGCACGGTCGCGTCCCTGTCGCGCGCTTGTGCAAAGGCGGCGCCGGCCGCGATCGCCGGCCCCGAGTCGCGCCGCGCCGGCTCCAGCAGCACGTCCGCCTCGCGCCCGATGCCGGCCAGTTGCTCCAGCACCATGAAACGATAGGCGTTGTTGGTGATCACGATCGGCCGCTCGAACAGCGCCGGATCCGACACCCTCAGCAGCGTCTCCTGAAAGGTCGAGCGGGTCCCGAACAACGGCAGGAACTGCTTCGGATGGACCTCGCGCGACGCCGGCCACAGCCTCGTGCCCGCCCCGCCGCACATGATCAGTGGAATAATTCGGTCCATCCTAACCTCGAATTCTGTAATGATCGGGCTGCCCGACAATAGTTAACGTCCTCATCGTTCCTCCGGAACCGATGTCCCTATCCCCTTCACATTGTCGACATCGGCGAAATGCCCGGGGTCACGGACGCGACCAGCAGTAGATGACAGCCCTTGGCGGGCGGGTTTTCCACCCGCAAGCGCTACCACACCGGTTAGTCCCTTCAGATGAGTTTTTGTGGGCAGCGTAAACCTTTATGAGCATGCAAGCCAAATATCCGGGCAACCCGGCAGTCCCCGTTCAGGCCCTCTTTAGCCGCCGGTTGGAGGCTGCCGCAAGAGCGATCGAACGGCTATTGCAAGATCGGTCCTAAACCCATACCAAGGCCACCAAATTCGGCGCACGGCGCCGATTTGCGCCGTTTTTGACATCTTTCTCGAACCTGGCAAGCGCTGACGAGATGCGCCGGATACTGCTTTCGACCATCAAGATATTGATCTCGGCTGCGTTGCTTTACCTCTCGCTCCGCAAGGTCAACCTGTATGATCTCGCTGCGCGCATCCGCGTCGAAAGCCTGGGCTGGATCGCTCTCGCGATCGCGGTGACCTTTCTGCAGATCTTCCTCGGCGTATTGCGATGGCGCGAGATCAGCGCCGAATGCGGCGCGCCGCTCGAAACCCGGCAGGCGATGCGCTTCAACGTCATCGGGACCTTCTTCAATCAGACCTTGCCATCGTCGATCGGCGGCGATGCGGTGCGGCTGTGGCTGGTCGCGCGCGCGGGCGCCGGCTGGCGCGCCGCGACCTATTCGATCTTCGTCGACCGCGCCATCGGCCTGATCGCGCTGGCCATGCTCATCGTTGCGAGCCTGCCGTGGAGCTATCGGTTGATCAACGATCCGCAGGGACGGTCGGCGCTGCTCCTGATCGATTTCGCGGCGCTTGCGGCCGGCGGCGGCTTTCTCCTGCTCGGCGCATTGAACTGGCCGTGGCTGAAGCGCTGGTGGGGAACGCACCACATCCACGCCTGCGCCGTCATCGCAAACAAGGTGCTGTTCAGTTGGGATCGCGGGCCGAAGGTCGCGGTGCTCTCACTGCTCGTTCACATCCTGGCCGTCGTTATCGTCTGGTGCGTGGCGCAGTCCATTTCCGCACCGCTGCTGTTCAGCCAGATCTTTCAACTGGTGCCGCCGGTGATGTTGATCACCATGCTGCCGATTTCGATTGCCGGCTGGGGCGTGCGCGAGGCGAGCATGGGTCTCGCCTTCGGCTACGCCGGGCTGGCGGCCAACGAGGGCGTCAACGTTTCGTTGCTGTTCGGCGCCGTGTCCTTCATCGTCGGCGCATTTGGCGGACTGGTGTGGATTCTTAGCGCGGAAAAGAAAGCACAAGGGGACAAGCCGATCGATGTCCCCGCACAATCGCTCTCGCCAATCGAATGACCAACGCTGATATCGCGCTTTCGGTCGTCGCCGCGGCGCTTGCTGCGTTATTGTCGGCGCTCCTCGTTTGGCTGCTGCGGCCGATGCTGTTGCGCGTGGCGCTCGCCAAGCCGAATGCGCGCTCATCTCATCGAATCCCGACGCCGCAGGGCGCGGGGATCGCCGTGATCGTGGCGACGCTGGTCGCGGCAGGCACGCTCGTCGCATTGAGCGGCAACGGCACGCTGCAAGTCCCCCTTGCGGTCTTCGCTGCGACGTTGTTCATCGCCGCTGTCGGCTTTGCCGATGACATCAAGCCCGTGCCCGTGCTGCCGCGCCTGTTGCTGCAGGGATTGGCGGTGGCTGTGGTCGTGTTCGCCGCGCCCGCCGATCTTAGGATCGTATCGACCGTCCCGTTCTGGATCGAGCGCGGCTTGCTGCTGATCGCGGGGCTATGGTTCGTGAACCTCGTCAACTTCATGGACGGGCTCGACCTGATGACGGCGGCCGAAGCGGTGCCGATCACGGCGGCAGTCGCACTGCTTGGCTTTTGGGCGCAGGTTCCGCCTTCGACAGCGCTGGTGGCGGCGGCGCTCTGCGGCGCGCTGCTCGGCTTCTCTCCCTTCAATCGCCCTGTGGCAAAGATCTTCCTCGGCGACGTCGGCAGCCTGCCAATCGGGCTTCTGCTCGGCTGGTGCCTGCTCCAGCTCGCCTATCACCAGCAGGTCGCCGCGGCGTTGCTGCTGCCGCTCTATTACCTGGCTGATGCCACGATCACGCTGCTGCGCCGGCTGATCAACGGAGAGCCATTCTGGGCGGCTCACCGCTCGCACTTTTACCAGCGCGCGACGGACAATGGATTTTCCGTGTCGCGCGTCGTCGGCGAAGTCTTCGCGCTCAATGTCGCGCTCGCGCTGCTCGCGATGTTGTCGATCCAATTGGATTCGGCCGCGGCGAGCCTCGTTCTGCTGCTCGTTGGCGCGAGTGCGGTGGCGTGGCAGCTCTATAGATTTTCGCACAGACGGGGACGATAGAGCGTCTTCGATCGAAGCGGACACCGGTTCACGTGAAGAAAACGCGTCAATCAACGATCTTTCGAGGTCGCCAAGCGCGTTTCTTACGGATGCAACCATTTCTCTCAATGTGAAATCACGGAGTAACGCTGTCCAGCCAGCATAAAATACAGCCTACTCATCTCGTAGACGGTTTCCATGTCGCTCACGCCGACAGAAGCGTTGATGCATCAGGCGCGTGTGCGCCCCGAAAGCACGGCCTTTGTTTTTAACGAAGACGTATGGACCTACAGCCGACTGGAGGCCGAAGCCGAGTCTGTCGCACAAGGTCTCGCCGCGAACGGCGTCAAACCAGGCGACCGCGTCGCGCTTCACATGATGAATTGCCCCGAAATTCTGGTCGGCTACTACGCGTGTTACAGACTGGGCGCGATTGCGGCGCCACTACGAACCGCCTTCAAATTTGCCGAGCTCGCGCCGCTACTGCAGCGATTGCAGCCTGCGCTCTATATCGGTCAAGCCGCGCTCTATCAGAATGTTGCCCCGATCGACGATGCGATCCTTCCGCGGACGAGCCGTATTCTGGTGGATGGAGACGCCAATGCGCTCGGCCTGCGGCTATGGAATGACCTGAAACAGGCAGCGCATGTGCATTTCCCGAAGCCCCCTTCCGACGAGCCTGCTGTACTGATCAATACATCCGGCACCACCAGTGGCTATCCCAAATTCGTCGCACATACGCCGGGCACGCTGGCGGCAGCGACGGATCTCGTTTGCAAGCATGGTAGCTTACTGGCGGAGGATGTCGTCATATTGTCGATGATCATGACGCATGCCAGCGGCGTCTTTCGCTCACTGGCTCTTGTCCGACTCGGCACCCCCTTCATCATGCTGGAGAGCTTTGATGCCGATGTCGTGCTCGACAATGTCGAACGCTATCGCGGCACCTGTCTGCTCGGCTTTCCTGCCCAATACGCGGCGCTGATCGAGGCCCAGCTCGCCAGGCCGCGAGACCTGTCTTCGCTGCGGTTCTGCACCACTGGTGCGGACGCCTGTCCAATCGAGATTCAGGAAAAGGCTGCATCGGTTCTTGGAGCGCCTCTCTACAACCTTTGGAATGCGACGGAAGCGGTCGGAACCTTCACGTTCGGACTGGCATCAGGACCCGTTGTCCGGATCGTCGAGGGGGCGGAGATTCGGCTGGTCGACAATCATGGGGCGGATGTCCTCCACGGCGAGATTGGTGAGCTCCTGATCCGCGGTCCTAACGTCTTCACGAGGTATTGGGACGATCCGATCGCAACCGCGCAAAGCCTCAAGGACGGTTGGTATCACAGTGGCGACTTGATGCGGCGCGGCGAAGGCAATGAGCTTTGGTTCGTGTCGCGAAAAAAGGACATCATCATCCGCGGCGGAACCAACATTTCGCCGATCGAAATTGAGGAAGCCCTGATTGCCTGTCATCCCGCGGTCGTAGCAGCGGTTGTAGTCGGCAAGCCCGATACGGTGCTGGGTCAGCGCATATTTGGCTTCGTGAAACTGGTGGCCGGCACGAGCGAAATCGTCGTTGCGGAGATCCTGCAAAACGTCGCGACGCGGCTTGCGCCCTACAAGGTTCCGGAAGCCTTAAGGGTACTCGAAACATTTCCACGCAACGCCCTGAGCAAGGTCGACCGCACAAGGTTGCAGGCGATGGCTTTCGAAGACAATAGCCGCCAATCAGCAAGTTAATCTATGGGAGAACCGCAGCCGCTCGTTGCCGGGAGATCCGGATTCCTTACCGATTGCCGTCGCTTTCATCGCGGCAAAGCTTCCAGTTGCACTGATGGTTTTTGTTTTTGGCCGCGGACCAGTCGCGCTGAACCTATGAGGAAGGCGGCGGCGCAGGCAAGAAGGACGGCATGCGCGTGCGCCAAAGGATCGACGCGGAGCGCCAACGCAATGAGCGGCGGCGTGACTCCGCCGAATACAGCATAGGGGACATTGTATGAGAGCGCGACACCGGTATATCGCACGGCGGGAGGGAAGCTTTCCACGAGCATCGGCGGGATGCCTGCGAGAACGCCGGCGGACGTGCCGGCCAGCGCATAGAGCGGGAACAGCCTTTCGGGATGTCCCGGCAGCAACGCAAAGAACAGATAGACCGAGGCTGCCAAAACGGGTGTGCACACGACCAGAAAAAGGCTGGCGCCCAACATGTCGGCCAGCGTGCCGCAGCAGATGCAGCTCACTGCGAGGCAGGCGGTCGCGAGGCTGACGGCTTCGTACGCCCGATCGGCATCGATGCCGTAGCTGGTTTGGATCAGCGTTGGCACCATGACAAACATGACGACGATCGTCACTGCGATGAGTGAAGCCAGCGCGGAGGAGGCAAGGACGCCGCGACCATAGCTTCGAAGCACGATCTTCAACGGCAGTTCGGCGGCAAGTTCACCCTTGTTTTGCAGGGCGCGAAAGATCGGAGTTTCCGTCAACGAGCGACGCACATAGACTGCCAGCAGCGCAATGATGCCGCCAGCCACGAATGGAAGTCGCCAGCCGAAGGCCAGGACCTCTGCCGGTTTGTACAGCCGGTTCACGATGACGCCAGCCAACGCTCCCAGTAGATTGCCGATCGCAAGCGCACTGCTCAACATGCTGCAGGCGAAGCCGATGCGAGGCGCAGCCACTTGTTCGGCCACGAAGGTCCAGGCTCCCGGCAGTTCGCCGCCCAATGCAGCGCCCTGCAATATCCTCAGCATCAACAGCACGACCGGCGCCGCGCTGCCGATGTTCGCGTAAGTCGGCGCAAAGGCAATTCCAAAGGTGGCAACGGCCATCAGCGATATGCTGAAAACAAAGGTCTGCTTCCTGCCGAGCAGGTCGCCATAATGTGCCAGAATGATCGCTCCGAGCGGACGTGCCAAATTGCCGGCGGCAAAAATGCCGAAGGTCTGCGCGACTGCTATCCATTCGGGCATCTCGGGCGGAAAGAAAAGCTGCCCCAGGACCCTTGCGAAAAGGGCGAAGACGATGAAGTCGTAATTCTCCAGAACACCGCCAAGTGCGGCAAGAAGCAATGCACGATATTTGCCTTGTTCGGATTCCAGCGGCTCTGACGTATCCAGCAAGGCCATCCTCCTGTATCCGATCGAACATCGTTCTGACGTCCTACGCGACCCCCGATCGGATTGCGTGCGATGCCGGCTGTTGACCCTCGGTGACTGAAGAGCAGTACGGTCACGTCAGTTACCGCCGTATGTCGACTGACGGGAATCACGTTACGGCTGTAGTTGCGCAGCGGGCCACTCTTGATGATCTGGCTGGCCTTTTTTGAGCAACCCATGGGCGATGGCCAACAGCGAACATCATGGAGGTAGGCGGAGCGCCGCCCGTTCAATATTCGTCCGTCAGCAGCAAGCGAACGGTTGCCAAAGAGCTATAGGAGCGCGCGCGCCTTGCGTACGCGCCTGTGAGCGTTTTCCGGGCCCGTGAAATATCGCCATCCGGGCGAGAAGGTGCTCAACGGTCGGTTAATCGATCAGGTGGTCGAAACCCCGCAAGGCGCGCTTCAAGCCCTCGTTGAGGCCGATGAGCGGCCGCCAGCCGGTAGACGCGACCTTGGACAGGTCGAGTTCGAGCGAGCCGAACAGGCTCTCATTGGCCTCGTTGCGGCCGGTGATGCTGAACAACGAACTCAACACTAGCCGCGGCATGGAAAACAGGCGCGCCGGTTTGCCTGCTGCGGCCGCGAGGAGCTCGATGAATTCGGGCGTCGACACCTGCTCGTCATCCGCGACAAGGAAAATGTTGAACTGGCCGTCCGGATGAGAAAGCCGATGCAGCACGAATGATGTCAGATTCTCCACCGAGACGAACGCACGACGGTTGCGCACGTTCGCAAACGGGAGCGGGACGCCGAGACCGATCGCCTTTTCGAGCAACGCGAGATTACCTTTGGCGCCGAACCCGTAGATCAATGGTGGCCGAATGATCGTGACCTTCATCTGGCTCCCCTGCGCCAAATGCCTCAATCCTGCTTCGGCCGCCGCTTTCGACATTCCATAGAGGCCGCGCGGGGTCAGGACGTCGTTCTCGCTGAATGGCGCGCGGCCGTCAGTGCTTCGGCCGTGCACCAGCACGGTGCTGACGAAGATGAAGTGGCGGACACCGGCGTCGGCCGCGCAACGGGCCAGATGCAACGTGCCTTCAAGATTGACGGTGCGATAAAGCTCGACGGTGTGTTCCTCCCGCCTGTGATGCACGCGCGCCGCCAGATGCACGACCGCATCGACGCCCTCGAGCGCGGCCCGCCAGTCCGTGACGGGGCCGATCGAATCGATCGGCACCTCGTCGGCGCCGCCTGTCGGCTTGCGGACGGCACGTCGCACCACCCAACCGTTGCGCGCCAGCACCGGCGACATATGCCGGCCGACGAACCCGCTCGCTCCCGTCACCAACACCACGGGCTGGTCTTTAGTCACGACCGTAACTCCCGACACCGCTCTTCCGATCCAATCAGTCTCTGAATGAGGGCTGCGTATCCTGTCAAGGCACGCTCGGGACTATAGCTCCTCGCCACCGCGACGGCCCGCTCCGGCAGCGTCGGATCGGGAGTTCGCGATGCTGCACGAATCGCCTCGGCCAGTTGCGCCGGCATGCCCGGCGTCACAACCCGCCCGAGATCGTGCTCCGTTACCGTCAGCGCGGCTTCGGCATCCGGCTCGGATATGAGGATGACGGGCCGCCCCACCGCAAGCAGATTGTAGAACCGGCTCGGCACGGAGACACCGGCAACGTCCTTTCGATAAGGAATGAGCCAGAGGTCCGCCGCCGACAGGAAATCCTGCAGATCTTCATCCGCAACGCGGTCCACCAGCGTGATATTGGCGAGCTTCGCCTCGGACTGCATCGATCGCAGTTTGTCGAAACCCAGCCCCCAGCCCGAGAGCAGGAAATGAATGCCGGGATCATCCTTCAGCCGGCGCGCCGCCTCGAACACGATCACAGGATCGTGGGTGAAGCCGAGATTACCGGAAAGGCCGACGACAAAACGGCCACCAAGCCCGCGACGGAAGGCATTGTCGGCCGCAACCGGACGAACCGCGGGGTCGATGGTGGTCCAGTTCGGAATGAATTCGATCTTGTCCCGCGTCATGCCGCGATAGCTGAGCAGCAATTTCTCACTGTCGCGGCCGATGATGACGACGGTGGTCAACGCGCGGAACATCAGCCCGTTCATGGCCCGCATCGCTCTGGTGACGATCGAGCCCGGCTTCAACAGGCCGCTCAGGACGAGCACCTCCGGAAACAGATCGTGCATGATCAGGATCGACCGGGCGCGCTTCAATCTGGCCGCGGCGGCGACGGCGTAAGGCAGCACAAAAGGAGCCGTCACCGTCAGCGCGACGTCGCCGCGCTCAAGCCGCCTGAGAACGGCGAAGAAGGTACGCGCGGTGAACAGCAGCTCGGCGGCGGCGCGCTTGAGGAGCGCGGCCTTGCCAGGCATCCAGTTCTTGATCTCCTCGACCACCGGCCGATCGGCTGCCAATTTCGACGCCGAGCCCGGCCATCCCGACAGCACCAGGACGTCCACCTCCTTCGCAAGGCGGTTCGCTATCGCAGCCATGATCGCGGCGGTCGTGCTCCGGTCCGGCGGATAGTGCTGACTGACGACGACGACTTTTCCGGGCTTCTGCATCGGTGGTCTCGCGGATCAGGAGCGGATCACGCGGCGTTCGATCCGAATTCAGGCACGGCATCCTTCAGCACGCCGCGGATCGTGGTGCGATCGTCTCTGGCGATCGCCTCTTCCAGCGCAGCCAGCCATTTGCGCAAGGTCGCCATCGGCGGCTCGTTCGGCCTGGCTGCCATGATTCCGGCAATCCCGATCTCGACTGTCGGCTCCTCACTCGCGAACAGGATCTCGTTCAGCCTCTCCCCCGGCCGCATCCCGCTGAAGACGATATCGACGTCGATGCCGGGCTGCAGGCCGGACAGACGTATCATCCGCTCGGCCAGCTCGACGATCTTGACCGGCTGGCCCATTTCGAGAACGTAGACCGAGACGTCGGGTCGCGCCAGCGTCAGCGCATGCGTGGCCGCAGTCAGCACGAGATCGCAGGCTTCGCGGATGGTCATGAAATAACGCACCATGTCGGGATGCGTGACCGTGACCGGGCCACCCGCCTCGATCTGCGCCTTGAATTTGGGCACCACCGAGCCGTTCGACGCCAGCACATTGCCGAACCGGACCGAGATCAGGCGCATATGCGGCTTGTCGCCGAACTGCGCCGCAAGATCGTGATCGAGCGCCTGGCAATACATTTCGGCAAAGCGCTTGGTCAGGCCCAGCATCGAGACCGGCTCGATTGCCTTGTCGGTGGAGATCATCACCATCGCCTTGGCGCCGGCTTCGCGTGCGGCGTCCGCAACGTTCACCGATCCGAAGATGTTGGTCTTGACGCCCTCGCTCCAGTCGCGCTCGAGAATCGGCACGTGTTTCAGCGCCGCGGCATGGAACACGATGTCGGGCTTGAATTCACGCATCAGCCGCAGGATGCGCTCGCGATCGCGAATGTCGGCGATGCGGCCTTCCACCGCCGCCTGGGCCCCGCGCGCCGCGAGCGCCTCGGTGACCGCATAGAGCGCCGGCTCCGAATGCTCGATCACCAGCAGGCGGGCGGCACCGAACGTCGCGACGCGATCGCAGATTTCGGCGCCGATCGAACCGCCGCCGCCGGTGACGATGACGCTCTTGCCGTTCACCAGCCCCTCCAGGCGGGCATAGTCGATCGTCGCGGTCGGACGCAGCAGCAGGTCTTCGACCGCGACATTGGTCAGCCGCGGCGCATCGCCGCCCTCGAGCGACGGTAGGCGGCTGACCATCAGGCCCAGCCGCTTTGCCCGCATCAGCACCGATTCCGGATGCGCGTCGGGCTCGAACGCCGACGAAGTCATCACCAGCCGCTTGATCGGCTTCTCGCGGCTTTGGAACTCGCGGATCACGGTTTCGACATCGTCGACGCTGCCAAGCACCGGGATGTTACGGATCTGCTGGCCGAGATCGGAATTCGACGGCGACAGTACGCCGACCGGCCAGATCCGCTTGATGGCGCCGTTCTCGATCCCGCGCAGCACGATCTCGGCATCCGCTGCACGCCCGACCAGAAGCGTCGGCGCAGCATCCTCGGTGCGGGCATGGTGGCGCGTGCGCGAGTAGCGGAAATAGCGGTAGCCGAAGCGGAGCGCGCCCAGCGAGAATACCTGGAGGAAGAAATAGAGGACGATGGTGATGCGGCCGAAAAACACGGTTCCGTGGAAGCTCGGCGCGATGAAGAAGAAGACGTAGTCGAGCACGACCAGTGCCAGCGTCAGGACTGCCGAGGCCCGCAGGATGTTGAGGGCGTCCGGCAGCGAGATGAAACGCCATTTCGAGGTCGTGAGATTGAAGACGTAGCAGATGATCACGCTGAAGACGACGAACCAGGGCAGGATGCGCAGCAACAGCGGCAGGCGATCCGTGAGCAGATCGCCCTCGAAGCGCAGATAGAATGCGGCCAGGAGCGCGAATGCGGTCGCGACCGCGTCATGCATCACGATCAGGAAGTTGCGTGCCGTGAGTTGAGAGAAGCGCGTCATGTGACGGATGGGCCAAGGACCAACAGGTTTGCAACAGCGTTCTGGGCTGCTGATAGCCCATATGCAGCGCGCAGGCCAGAGATCATGGCGTGACCGAGCTCGGCGGTTTTACGGCCGCGGCGTCCGATTTCGCCTTCAGCACCATACCGCCGGCGACGCCGACGCCGAGCACGTACATCCAACCCTCGTGGAAATCGAAGATGTGCGAGTTGAACAATGAGGTAAAGATATTCTGCACGACCACCAGGAGCCCGATCCAGTTGACCAGCCCCTCGCCCCGAAACAGTCTGAGATGCCAAAACCAGATGGCATAGAGAATGACGACGCCAACAATGCCCCATTGCACGGCAACATTCAATGTCTGGTTGTGCGGATTGCCAACCACATCGCTGGTCGCCTTGAGCTCCTCGGCGGTCCCCCCGGTCGCGACTTGCGCGAACAGCCCGCGGGTGGAGCCGGTACCATGGCCGATCAAAGGCGCATCGGCGATGAAGCCCAGCGATTTGCGCCAGTATTCGAGCCGGAGCCCGATCGAGGTCGCCCGGTTCTGCTCCTTGTATTCCCGATAGTCCTTGCTGAAGCTCGCTGCTGTCCCGCGCAGTTGCGGCGAGGCCTGCCAGGCGACCGCCGCCAATACTGCCACCGCTCCAACTATCATCAGGATGTTGCGCCATTTTAGATGCAGGAACGCGAACACCGCAAACATCACGGGCACCGTCACCAGTGCCGTCCGCGAGACGATCACAAAGGCCATGTTGACGAAAAAGCTCAACGCAATCGCGACCAGCAGGCTGGCCAGCGCGAATTTTTTCGCGCGCAGCAGGGTGACGATGGGATAGGCCAGCGCCACCGCGCAGAGCGTGAACTCCTGGCTCTGGTCGATATAGTTCTTCACGAAGATGCCGCGCTCGGCATCGATTGGCGGTTTCAACGACAGGCTGGGCTGCAGGACTACCAGCCAGGACATCACCATCAGGAGCGTGCAGGAGATCAGGAACGCGGTGAACACCCACATGCCCCGGGACGAGCGCTCGAAATGGTAGAGCAGGAACGGCAGCACCAAGAGCTTGGCCGTCGGGCTCACCGCATAAGTGCGCGCACCCCAGGGCGCGTCCGACCACAGCATGCCGACCACCGCGAGCACGAACAGTGCGATCGGCAGCGCGACGATCGGCTGCTTCAGCGATTGCAGGAACGACTTCAGATCCAGCGTCGGTGCGACCACGACCACGAACACTGCGCCGAAGATGCCGACCAGCGAGGTCGACCAGGGCAGCGACAGCGCGAGCAGCACGGCGACGATGTCGGCCGCTTTGGTCCAGGCGGCCGGGTTGCGCCAGGCCGGCAGCGCCGCGCTTACGGGAGAAAAGCCCGCCGCCGTGCTCACGCCTTGCCTCCGCGGGCACGGGCGACCAGCGAGGTCGTGCTGAAGCCGGGCAGGATGTCGACCAGCAGCACCTCGCCGCCATTGGCTTCGACGACCTCATGGCCGACCACCTGCGCGCGGGTATAGTCGCCGCCCTTGACCAGCACGCTCGGCTTGATCGCCGTGATCAGGTTGATCGGCGTGTCTTCCTCGAAAATGGCGACGAGATCGACCGCCTCCAGCGCCGCCAGCACTTCGGCACGTGCGCGCTCGTCCTGCACCGGGCGCCCCTGCCCTTTCAGCCGCCCGACGGAGGCGTCGCTGTTGAGGCCGACGATCAGTCGATCGCAAGCGCCGCGCGCCGCCGTCAACACCTTGACGTGGCCAGGATGCAGGATGTCGAAACAGCCGTTGGTGAAACCGACGCGCAGGCCCTGCCGGCGCCATTCGCTGAGCTGGGCGCCGAGATCGCCGCCGGCCGCGACGATCTTCTCTTCCGCCGCAAGCGAGGCATGCGGCAGGATCTTGCGCCTGAGCTCGACCGGCGTGGCCGTCGCGGTTCCGGTCTTGCCGACGGCGACCGCGGCCGCCGCACTTGCCGCCCGCAACGCGGTCTCCCAATCGGCGTTGGCGGCGAGCGACAGCGCGAGTGCAGCCGCAACCGTGTCGCCGGCGCCGGAGACGTCGCGAACCTTCACCGGCAGCGCCGGCACGTGGACGGTTTCGCCGTCACGCACCACCAGAGTCATGCCGCGCTCGCCCTGCGTCACCAGCATCGCCTCGCAATCGGCGAGCCGCATCGCGTCCTCCGCCGCTTCGGCGATCGCACCGGGCGTATCGGCGCGGCTCCGCGTCGCCTCAGCGAATTCCTTGCGGTTGGGGGTGAGCAGCGTCGCGCCGCGATAGATCGCAAGATTGAGGCTCTTAGGATCGACGATCACGCGCTTGCCAAGCTTGCGCGCGGCATCGATGGTGTTGCGGATCACCCGCGCGGTCAGCACGCCCTTGGCATAATCAGACAGCAGCACGATGTCGGCACGGGCGAGCTCGGGGAGGATCGTATCGATCAGTTGCTGCTCGATCTCGCCTGTCGCCGGCTGCGCCTGCTCCCAGTCGGCGCGCAGCATGTGGGTGGAAAAATGCTCGGAGACGAAGCGCACCTTCCGCGTCGTCGGGCGCGCGCTGTCGCACACCAGCCGGCTTTCGATCCCGCTCTCGGCCGCCAGTGCTGTCTTCAGTCTCGCGCCCGTCTCATCCTCGCCGATGAGGCCGACAAAAATGCAGCGGCCGCCGAGCGACGCGATGTTGCGCGCGACATTGCCGGCGCCGCCGACATTGGTCTCGCTGCGCTGGACCGCGATCACCGGCGCCGGCGCCTCGGGCGAAATCCGCGATACCTCGCCATAGACGAACTCGTCCAGCATCAGGTCACCGATGCAGAGCACGGTCTGACGGGAAAGCGCCTGCGACAGGGTTTCGAAATCGAGCATCTGTTTCCTTGCCCGTCAGCGGTAGCGGTCGGGACGATCGAGGAAGCCGTTCACGTAAGCATCGACGGCGTCCTCGAGCCGCGTGAAACCGCCGTTATAGCCCGCACGCTGCAAGCGATCGACATCGGCTTGCGTGAAATATTGATAGCTGCCCCTGATCTGTTCGGGCATGTCGACATACTCGATGTTCGGCTTTAGCCCGAGCGCGGCATAAGCCGCCAGCATCAGGTCGCGGAAACTGCGCGCAGTGCCGGTTCCGACATTGAACAATCCGCTGACCGAAGGCGTGGCGAGCAGCCACATCATCACCCGCACGGTGTCGTCGACATAGATGAAGTCGCGCCGCTGGTCGCCATCGGCGATGCCATCGCGATGCGACTTGAACAATTGCACCGTGCGGCCTGCCTTGATGTCGTCGAAGCGCCGCGCCAGCACGCTCATCATGGTGCCCTTGTGGTATTCGTTCGGCCCGAACACGTTAAAGAATTTCAGGCCCGCCCATTGCGGCGGCAATTTCTCGCCGCGCGCGGCGCGCTCGGCCACAGTGAGATCGAACAGATGCTTGCTCCAGCCGTAGAGATTCATCGGCCGCAGTTTCTTCAGCGCCACGACCGTCTGCTCGTCGCGAAATCCCGCTTCACCGTCGCCATAGGTCGCGGCCGAGGACGCATAGATCAGCGGCGTCGCATTCGCCGTGCACCAGTCGAGCAGCCGCAGCGACAGGCGGAAATTGGTCTCGATCACGAGATCGCCGTCGGTCGCCGTCGTCTCCGAGATCGCTCCGAGGTGGATCACCGCATCGAGCCGCCGGCCCAACAGCCACGCCGAAAGCTCCGATGGCGGCACGACATCGGTAAGCTGGCGCTTTGCCAAATTGCGCCACTTGCCGTCATGGCCAAGCGCGTCGCACACGACGACGTCCGTGCGGCCGGCGTCATTCAACGCGGCCACGACATTCGACCCGATAAAACCGGCCCCGCCGGTCACCAGCAACATGCCGATCCCTGCCCTGATTTGTGCGGCGCCAGCTTTGCCCCAGTCCGGCGGCGCAGGCAACTTGCGCGGTGGATGAAATGCGGCTGACTTTACCTCCGGATGGAGAGCGGCTACCGACGGGGCCGCAAAAGCGCCGGGTTCCCGCACAGAAGATATGAATATTGATTCAATAGAAAGCATTGAGGTCGAGGACGCCGGCGATACCCGCCCGATCCTGATCATCCCCTATATGTGGATCGGCGATTTCGTCCGCGGCCATACCGTCGTGCGGGTGCTGAAACAGCGCTGGCCGAATCGTCCGGTCGACATGCTCACAACCTCGCTCTGCGCGCCTCTGGTCGACTACATGCCGGGTGTCCGCGGCAAGGTGGTCTGGGATTTGCCGCGCGGCCGCCTGGCGGTGGCAAAACAGTTCGGCCTGGCAGGGGAACTTCGCGCCCGCGGCTATCACACCGCCCTGGTCATGCTCCGCACCTGGAAATCGGCGATCGCGCCCACGCTGGCCGGCATCCCGGAGCGGGTGGGCTTTTGCGGCGAGGCGAGGTTCGGCCTCATCAACCACATGCGCTGGGGCGAGAAGAAGCTGGATCGCATGGTCGACCAGATGTCGGCGCTCGCTTTGCCCGTGGGCGCGAAATTTCCGCCCGAATGGCCGGTGCCGCAATTGCGGGTTCCCGCCGAGGAAACCGAGCGCTGGCGGCAAGCCAACGGGTTGAGCCGCGGTCCCGCGATCGCGCTGGCGCCCGGCTCGGTCGGCTCGGGCAAACGCTGGACTTATTACGGCGAGGCTGCACGGCTGCTGGCCGCGCGCGGTTTTGACGTCTGGGTGGTCGGAGGCCCCGGCGAGAAGGCGCTGGCTGCGGAGATCGTCGCCGCCGGCGGCGCCGGTGTCCGCGACCTCACCGGCACGGACTTGCGCAACGGTATCCTGGCGATGGCCGCGGCGAGCGTCGCGATTTCGAACGATTCCGGCCTGATGCATGTCGCAGCCGCGCTCGGCACCCCGACCATGGGCATTTTCGGCCCTACGAGCCCCTATCACTGGGCGCCGCTCAACGGCCTCGCCGCAACCGTGGTGACCAAGACGCACGTGCCGTGTCAGCCTTGCCATCGCCCGGTCTGCACCATGAACGACCACCGCTGCATGCGCGATATTCCGGCCTCTGACGTGGCCGATATCGCCGAGCGCGTGCTGGCTCAGGCGAGCGCGCGATAGACCGCCGCGATCCCGTTCGCCTCGGCGTCGAGACTGAATTTTTCCACCACGCAGGCCCGCGCCCGCTCTCCCATCGCAGCCGCAGCCGCCGGATCGTGCATCAACGGCTCGAGCGCGGCGCAGAGCGCATCGACATCACCCGGCGGCACCAGCACGCCGGTGATGCCATCCTCGACTACGAATTCGGCCGCGCCCGCGCGCGCCGCCACCAGCGCCGCGCCTGATGACATCGCTTCGATCAGCGTCAACCCAAAGCCCTCGTTGCGCGAGGTGAAAGCGTAGATGGTCAATCGCTGATACCAGCGCTCGACCTCCTCGATCGGGACTTCACCTGATATCCTGATCCGCGACGTCAACCCCGCAGCCTCGATCCGCTGCTTCAGCCCGTTCGCAAACCCCTGCTGCTCCGGCACCACGGCGCCGACCAGCACCGCCGAAAAATCCGGATAGCGCGGCAACAGCCGGCACATCGCCTCGACAAAGACGTCGCTGCCCTTCTGCGCGCGCACGCGGCCAAAGCAGCCAATCGCGTAGCGCCCGGGCAGGCCACTTTCGGCGAACGCCGCCGCGCGGTCGGCTGGCGGCGCGTAACGTTCGGTGTCGACGCCATGCATCACCACCGTCGCCTCGCGCTTGAGGAAGGACGCAGACAACGCGCTCGTCGCGATCACCGCATCCATCTGCCGGATCAGCCAGCGAGTCAGCCAGGTGTGGTGGCGTTGCGCGGCGGACGTGAACACGAGTTTCAGCGGCCAGCCGAGCGCGCGCAGCAGCACGCCCACGATCATCTCGTCATTGCGCCGCGCGTGCCAGATCAGCGGCGCAGGACGGCGCCATAATTTCAGAAGGTCAGCGAAGCCCATGCGCGCGATGCCCTCGGGCGCATGCGAGCCGAGCCATGCGGCGCGGAACATCTTCGCAAGCTTCGGTGCCACCATCCGGTTGGTCGCAGTCACGCCCGAATAGCGCCTGTGCAGATTCGGCACGATCAGTTGCAGCTCAGCGGCCGGATTGTTCTCGATCGGCACGTAAGTCCCCCTTTGCAGGAGTTCGTATACGCAACATTAAGCATAGGGGCCAGTTCTGAGGCCACGAAACCCCCTCTTCATCGCGCCCCCGCTAACATCCCGGGAAAATAGCGGGGAGAGGTGAAGTCATGACCGTGCTCGTCACCGGCGGCGCCGGCTATATCGGAAGTCACATGGTGCGCGCGCTGGTCGATGCCGGCGAAAGCGTCGTGGTGGTCGACAACCTCTCGACCGGCTTCTCCGCCCTGTTGCCCGAAGGCGTGCCGCTGTTCATCGGCGATGCCGGCGACGAAAATCTCGTCGAGGGCGTGATCGCCCAGCACGGCGTCGAGAGCATCATCCATTTCGCCGGCTCGGTGGTGGTTCCGGAATCGATGCGCGATCCGCTCGGCTACTACCGCAACAACACGATGACCACACAGAGCCTGTTGAACGCCGCGGTCAAGTCGGGCGTCAGGCGCTTCATCTTCTCGTCCACCGCTGCCGTCTACGGCAATCCCGAAGAGGTGCCGGTGCCGGAAACCGCGCCGACGCGGCCGCTGTCGCCCTACGGCATGTCGAAGCTGATGACGGAGATCATGCTGCATGATGTGGCCACCGCCTATGGCATGAGCTACGTCGTGCTGCGCTATTTCAACGTCGCCGGCGCCGACCCGCTGGGCCGCATCGGGCTTTCCACCATCGGCGCGACGCATCTGCTCAAGATCGCGGTCGAGGCCGCCACCGGCCAGCGCGCCAAGGTCGACGTGTTCGGCAGCGACTATCCGACGCCGGACGGTACTTGCATCCGCGACTTCATCCATGTCACCGATCTCGTCGAGGCGCATCACGCCGCGCTGTCCTATTTGCGTGCCGGCGGAGGTTCGGTCACGCTGAATTGCGGCTATGGCCGCGGCTATTCGGTGCTGGAGACGATCGAGGCGGTGCGCCGCGTCTCCATGCGCAATTTCGCCGTGTCGGTTGCGCCGCGCCGTCCCGGCGACATCATGACCATGGTCGCCGACACCAGCCGCATCCGCACGCTCCTGGACTGGACGCCGAAATACGACGATCTCGAGACCATCGCGGCGCATGCGCTGGCCTGGGAGCAAAAGCTGTTCCTGGAGCGCGGCGGCCCGCTCCAGCAGGCGGAATCGGCCTGAAAATCAAGCCGTTATTTGGCCTGAATATGGCTTGAAAAACATCTGTTTCGCAGGCAAGGAGTCGTTCGCCTGACGCTGACGCGCGCCCGCTTCCGAACAACGCGGCGTCAAGGGAACGCGGATGACCGAGCCTCCAAGAAAGATAACTGACGACCCCTATGGGGCGGCGATCCTGATTCGCCGTCTGATCGCCGAGCAGGGGCTCACCTATTGGCGGCGCTATCTGCAAGCGTTCGTCCTGATGGCAATATCGGCCGGCGCCACCGCCGGCGCCGCCTATATCCTGGGTCAGGTGATCAACCAGGCCTATATCGACAGGGACATTGCCGGCATCGCGCGTCTCTCCGGCGTGACCGTCATTCTGTTGTTCATCAAGGGCGTGGCGACCTACGGCCACTCCGTGATCCTGGCGAAGATCAGCAACGCCATCCTGGCCAACAATCAGCGTCAGTTATTCGCCAAGCTGATGAGCGAAAGCATCGGCTTCTTCTCCGAACGGCATTCGTCGGAATTCCTGGCCCGGCTGACTGCCGGCGCCAAATCCATCACCGACGTCCTCAACATGCTGATCAACGCCATCGGGCGCGATCTGTTGACGTTGATCGCCATGATCGGCGTGATGGTGTTCCAGGATCCGGTGCTGTCGTTCATTGGCCTCGTGGTGGTGCCGCCGGCGATGCTGATCCTGCGCAAGCTGGTGAAGCGCATCAAGGGCCTCGCCTACAACCAGTTCACCGGCACCGCCGACATCCTCGAGACCATGCAGGAATCGCTGCAGGGCATCCGCACCGTGAAGGCGTTCACGCTGGAAGAGACGATGAAGCAGCGCATCGACGCGAACATCACGGCCGTCGAGCGCAACGCCAACAAGATGGCGCGGGTTGCCAACCGCTCGAACCCGCTGATGGAGATGCTCGGCGGCTTCGCAGTGGCCGGCTGCCTGCTCTATGGCGGCTACAGCGTGGTCGCGCTCAACGCGACCCCCGGCGCGTTCTTCTCCTTCATGACCGCCTTCCTGATGGCAACCGAGCCGGCAAAACGGCTGTCGCGGCTCAACATCGATCTCAACAGCCAGTTGGTCGGCGCGCGGATGCTGCTCGAAGTCGTCGATGGCCCCGCGAGCGAACGCTCCGACGACGACAAGCCGGCCTTGAGGCTGACCGAAGCGCGGATTGAGCTGCGCGATGTCGGCTTTGCCTATCGCGCCGACGCGCCGGTGCTGAACCACATGAGCTTCGTCGCCGAGCCCGGCAAGGTCACCGCGCTGGTCGGCCCCTCCGGCGGCGGCAAGTCCACAGTGCTGGCGCTGCTGCTTCGCTTCTATGAAGCGAGTGAGGGCGACATCCTGATCGACGGCCAATCGATCTCTTCGGTGTCGCGGCGCTCGCTGCGCCAGCAGACCGCCTATGTCGGCCAGGACGTCTATCTGTTCCGCGACACCATCCGCAACAACATCGCCTTCGGCAAGCCCGGCGCCACCGAAGATGAGATCGTGGACGCGGCCAAGGCGGCCTGTGCGCACGACTTCATCACCAGCTTCCCGCTCGGCTACGACACCCCGGTCGGCGAACTCGGCACGCAGTTGTCCGGCGGGCAGCGCCAGCGCATCGCGGTGGCGCGTGCGCTGATCAAGAACGCGCCGATCATCCTGCTTGATGAAGCGACCGCCGCGCTCGATTCCGAATCCGAAAAGCAGGTGCAGGAGGCGATCGAGCATCTCTGCCAGAACCGCACCACGATCGTGATCGCGCATCGGCTGCACACCATCATGCATGCGGACGCGATCCTGGTGGTCGAGGGCGGCCAGATCGTCGAGCGCGGTCGCCATGACGAACTGCTCCGCCGCGGCGGCCGCTACGCCTCCTTCTTCCGCCTGCAGCACCACGACACCCGCCCGCTCACGCTGGCCCCGATCAGCGCCACCGGCTAGGGATATGAAGAGATTGAGTCACGAAGCCAACCAGGACGACGCTGCACCCCCTCTCCCGCTTGCGGGCAGGGGAATCGCATATGGATTTGCGGCCTCTATTGCGTTGTTTTGCAGGATGGATTCTGAGAGCGGCTCCCACAAGGCGGAGGGAGTCGTATGGGGAAGTTCAAGAAGGCTTTTCGGCGGTTGTC